>NZ_JASERH010000010.1:0-57140 GCF_030766975.1 Streptomyces sp. KL116D
GTGCCGTTCGAGCAGCGGCTGGCGGCGTTGCGGGCCGAGTGACCTGGGCACACCTACTCATCAGACCGGTACGGAATTCCGTACCGGTCTGATAGGGGTTTCCGTACGGTTGAGTGAGAGGAAGTGCGACATGGCCCTGACCGGCAGCGAGGCGTCGGACGAGGACTACGACGCCTGGCAGGAGACCATCTACCTCCTGCGCTCCCCGGCCAATGCGCGCCGCCTCATGGAGGCCGTCGCGCGCGACCGTGAGGGCCGCAGCGCGGTTACCAAGACGGTGACGAACTGCGGAACGACGACAAAGAGGTGAAGATCCTCAAGGCCCGGTACCGCTACACCGACTGACCGGCCCACCGCCCGGTTCAGGGACCCAGCGGCCGCAGCCGGTACGGGACCGGGGCCTTCCACGCCGTCCAGCCGGACGTGTGCGGGAGTTCGTACGGGGTCCAGTCGCGGGCGTAGGCCGGCGGGCGGTGGCCCGGTTCGGTGAGGAGTGCCGTGGGGATGCGGGCGGCCTGGCGGAGGAGGGCGGCGCGGGTCGTGGACGTGTTGTTGCCCTTGGTCTGGGCCGAGGCGCAGCCCGCCGCGTAGGCGATGGGCAGGGCGCGCGGGCCGGTCACCAGGCAGGGCGGGGTCACGCCCATCGTGCGCAGGCCCCGCGCGGCGGCGACGTACCGGGCGTCGGTCGCCGCGGTCGAGGCGACCTGGCGGTGCAGCACCGCGTACTGGGAGGCCAGTTGGAGCGCGGCGACGGTGACCGCGGCGACCGCCAGGGGCCTGGGTTGTCGCAGCCGGCGCAGCAGCACCGCCACCGGGAGCGACAGCAGCGCGTACGTCGGCAGCAGGAACCGGGGCGCCGAGTAGCCGATGAGCAGCAGGTACGGGACGCTCAGCGCCGCCGCGCACGCCAGCGGGACGAGGCCGGGGGCGGCCCGGCGGTCGCGGACCGCGACGTATCCGGCCGCCGCCGCGAGCAGCGGCAGCGCGAGCCACCACAGGGCGAGTCCCGGCTGGAACGGGGCGCCCGCCGTGCAGGGGCGGCACAGCAGCGGGCCGTTCACGGCGCGCCAGGCCGTGCCCAGGTTCAGGTGCAGGCCCATGTCGCCCTCGGTGGCGCTCGACACGCGCAGCCGTTCGGTGACGCCGCCCCAGCGGACGTACGCCTCCACGACCCACTGGGCGAGCCCGGCGGCCAGGCCCGCCGCGAGGTACGGCAGGGTGCGCCGCCGGTCCCGTACGGCCAGGGCGTACACGGCGAGCGGCAGCACCAGCCACACCGCGTCCGGCGCCCGGAACAGCGCCACCACCGCGACGCACAGGGCGAGCTGCCACCGGCCGCCGCGCAGGAACCAGCCCACGGCGCCGACCGCGCCCAGCGCCACCCACAGGTTGGGCATCGCCATCGGACCGGACAGGACCGTGATCCACAGGCTCGCGAAGAGCAGCGCGGCGAGCGCCGTCGTCCGCGTCCCGACCAGCGGCCGCCAGAGGCGGAACGCCCCGTACAGCGCGGCCGACGACAGCACGGCGAGGCCGATCCGCAGCGCGGTCGTGGAGTCCGTCACCGCGACGAACGGCGCGGTCAGCAGGCTCGTGCCGCGGGAGCGCGGCGCGCTGAAGAAGGCGGCCGGCTCGCGCGGGTCGTACTGCGACACGTACACGGCCTCGTCCCAGCCGAGGCCGTGCCCCAACCGGGTGACGACGAGCGTGAGTTGGGCCAGGCAGTAGAGCGCCGCGACGGTGGCGAGCCAGCGGTCGCCGGGCGGCACGGTGGCGGGGCGGAAGGCGGCCCGCCACCGACTGGATCGGTCCGCCTCCCGCCCCGTGTCGGCCCGCTGCCACCGGGACCCGGGGGCCGGAGGTCCTGGTGGGGCGGGCGGTCCTGGGGGCGCCGCGCCGGCGTCAGGAATGCCGGGGCCGTGCGGTGCCGCGGGAAGGGGTAGAGCGTCGCCGGTCATCGGGTGTCCCCCCTGGTCGGCCCGGCCACGCAGCGCGTGCCGAACGGACCTTTCTGCGTGCCCAGTTGGCGGCCCGGGCACGGAACCGTTGCCATGTACGACGGCGTCGCGAGGCGCGGAGTTGGGTGAAGAGCGAGCCATAGTGCGCGACGATCGGCTCCGGGTCGTAGCGGTGCGCCGACGCCAGGGCCGCCGCGGCCATCGACCTGCGGCCCGGCCCGTCCTCGATCAGGTCGACCATCGCCTCGGCCAGGGCGCGCGCGTCACCGACCGGTACGAGACGCCCGTCGACGCCGTCCGTGATGATCTCGGCGGGCCCCAGCGGCGCGTCCGTACTGATCACCGGCACCCCGCAGCGCATCGCCTCCACCAGCGTCATCCCGAAGGACTCCGCGTCCGAGGCGCTCACCACGAGCGAGGCCCGGCCGAACTCCGGCTCGATCGGCGACACCGCGCCCATGAGGCGGGCCCGCCCGGTCAGCCCGAGGCCGCTGACCAGATCCCGCAGTCGCTGCTCCTGCGCCCCGCCGCCGTAGATCCGCAGTTCCCAGTCCGGTTCCTTCACGGAGACCGCGGCGAACGCCTCCAGGAGCAGGTCGTAGCGCTTGCCGGGGGCGAGCCGCCCCGCCGCCGCGATGATCTTCGACGTGCCGTCCGACGGCGGCACCGCCGACGGCGGCACGATGTTCGGCACGGCCAGCACCCGCACCCCCGGCAGCGGCATCCGCGCCCGGTACACGGCCGCGTCGGCCTCCGTCATCGTGACGACCGCGTCGAGCGACCGGTAGTGCCGGGCGAGGACGGTGCGCAGCTTCTTGCCGTGCGCGTCGTGCCGCAGGTGCTCCTGGGCGATCCGCAGCGCCCGCCGCGGCCCCCACAGCGCCAGGTAGACGTTGAGTCCCGGCCGGGTGCCGACGACGACGTCCGCGTCGCAGCGCTCCGTCAGGTAGGCGCGGGCCCGCTGGTCGTGCAGCAGCGTGTACTGCTTGTACCGCTTCTCGGCGGCCGGGAAGTCCCGGGCGGGCCTCCCGAACGCGGGCTGCCGGGTGTCCGGGCTGCCGTCCCGCGTGTCCACCAGCGGCACGAGCGCGACGCGCGGGTCGACGGCGAACCGGGGGCTCTCCCGGTGCCGCGACATCGACACGACCTCCACCTCGTGGCCGCCGTGCTCGGCGAGCGCGGCGGCCAGGTTGAGGGTGGTGCGCACCGTGCCGCCGATGGCGTACGCGTTGTGCAGCAGGAACACGATCTTCATGCGTTGTGCCTTCCCCGGCGGGCTCCCCGGTGCGGTCCCCGAGACGCCACGGGCGGCGCTCGGTGTCCCTCGATGTACCTGATGTACGGCGCCAGCGTGCTTGTGGCAGGTAAGCCGCGCTTCCGCGCCGGGTGAGAGGCGGGTAAGAAGCCCTTTGGCGGACGCCCGATCAGGGGATGCGCACAGATGGCGGGGGCACACTGGGCAGCGTGCCGACACCCGCTCCCGCCCCGACCGTGCTGCTCGCCGAGGACGACCGCGCCATCCGCAACGCCCTGGCGCGGGCGCTGACCCTGGAGGGCTACGTCGTGACGGCCGTCGCCGACGGCGTCGAGGCGCTCGCGTCGGCGCACCGCTCCCGCCCCGACGTCCTCGTCCTCGACGTGATGATGCCGGGCATCGACGGCCTCCAGGTCTGCCGGGTGCTGCGCGCCGAGGGCGACCGCACGCCGATCCTGATGCTCACCGCGCTCGTGGAGACCCCGGACCGGATCGCGGGCCTGGACGCGGGCGCCGACGACTACGTGGTGAAACCGTTCGACGTCGAGGAGGTCTTCGCCCGCCTGCGCGCCCTGCTGCGCCGCACCGCACCGGCCGACCGCCCCGAGGAATCCGATGCGCAGGGCGTCACCGCCGCCGACCTGCGCATCGACCCGGCCGCCCGCCGGGCCTGGCGCGGCACCCGGGAGCTGGGGCTCACCCGCACCGAGTTCGACCTCCTGGAACTGCTGGCCCGCAACAGCGGCATCGTCCTCGACCACGCCACGATCTACGACCGCATCTGGGGCTACGACTTCGGCCCGGGCTCGAAGAACCTGGCGGTCTACGTCGGCTACCTGCGGAGGAAGGTCGACGAGCCGCACGGCGTACCGCTCATCCACACGGTCCGGGGCGTCGGCTACGTCCTGAGGGAGGGCTGAGGTGCGCCCCTTCAGAGGGGCGGGCGACCCCCCTCGACCGGCGGCCGCGGGACCGAGACGCACGCCCCGGAGCCTGCGCACCAAGCTCGCCGTGTCGTTCGCGGCGGTGGCCGCGGGGGTCACCGCCCTCGTGGGCTTCCTCTCCTACGACTCGGCGGCCCGGCTGGTCCGCGTCGACCAGCAGGCCGTCTTCGGCGAGGTCGTCCACGACCTGCGCACCCAGGTCCGCCAGCAGATGCTGTCCCCGGACGACTTCACCTCGGGCGACCCCGACCACGACGGCCCCCGCGACGACCTGACCCGCCCGGCCGGCACCGACGTGCAGGTCCTCGGCCCCGGCGGCCGGATCGTCGACAAGGGCAGCCCCCGGCTCCCGGTCGACGCGGCGGCGGTCGGGACCGCCGACGCGCGGGCCGCGGGCGTCCTCGCCGAGGACGACGACGTGGAGATCGACGGCGACGAGTACCGGATGGCCACCGTGTCGCTCGGCGACGGGCGCGGCGCGGTGCAGGTCGCGCAGGAGTTCAGCGACACCGAGGACCTGCTGCGGGAGCTGCAGCAGCGGACGCTGCTGTTCGCCGGGGCGGTGGTCGTCGCGGCGGGCCTGTTCGGCTGGTGGCTGGCCCGCCGGATCACCTCGCGGCTCGTCCGGCTCGCCGAGACCGCGGAGGACGTCGCCTCGACCGGCCGGCTCGACGTCGCGGTGCCGGTGGAGGGCGGCGACGAGGTCGGCAGCCTGGGCCGGTCCTTCGACCGGATGCTGGGCCGCCTCGCCCGCTCGACGGAGGACCAGCGCCGGCTCGTCCAGGACGCGGGCCACGAACTCCGTACGCCGCTGACCTCGCTGCGCACGAACATCTCCCTGCTGCGCCGGATCGAGGAGCTGCCGCCCGCGGCCCGCGAGGAACTCGTCGCCGATCTCGCCGACGAGTCCCGCGAACTCACCGACCTGGTCAACGAGCTGGTGCACCTGGCGGCGGGCCGGGAGAGCGACGAGGCGGTCGTCGAGGTCGTCCTCGCCGAGACCGCCGAGGACGTCGCCACGGCGGCCAGGCGCCGCACGGGCCGCACCGTCACCGTCCGCACCGAGGGCGACACGACGATCGCGGGCCGCCCCGCGCAGCTCCAGCGCGCCCTGTCCAACCTGGTGGAGAACGCCGCCAAGTTCGACGTCGACGGCCGGCACCCCATCGAGATCGCCGTCACCCGGGTGACGAGCGGCGGCGTCCGCGTGGAGGTCCTCGACCGCGGTCCCGGCATCGTCGAGGAGGACCTGGACCGCGTCTTCGACCGCTTCTACCGGGCGCCCGCCGCCCGCAGCCTGCCCGGCTCGGGCCTCGGTCTGTCCATCGTGCGGGAGGTCGCGGCGGCGCACGACGGGGTGCCGTTCGCGGCGCGGCGGGCCGGCGGGGGAGCGGTGATCGGGTTCACGGTACGGGGCGCCCGGCGGCCCGCGCCCGGCGGTGGCTGACGGGAGCCCTGTGCACGACGGGAGCCTTGGGCTCGACGGGAATCTTGGGCTTGACGGGAGCCGTCAATCCGGTGGCCGTCCCGCCCGGCCCGGGCCACGATGCCGTCATGCGCTTCTCGATCAACATCCCGAACTTCGGTGACTTCGCCGACGCCCACACCGTCGCCCGCACCGCGGTCGCGGCCGAACAGGCGGGCTGGGACGGCCTGTTGGTGTGGGACCACGTCGTCCACGACAAGCAGGTGCAGCGGGGCAAGCCGTTCGCCGACCCGTGGCTGCTGCTCACCGCGGCGGCCCTCGCCACGTCCCGGCTCCGCGTCGGTCCCCTGGTCGCCGCCGTGCCCCGGTACCGGCCCGAGCAACTCGCCCGCCAGGTCGCCACGTTGGACGCGCTCAGCGGTGGCCGGGTGGTCTTCGGGGCGGGGCTCGGCGGGCCCGCCGACGACGAGTACGGCAGCTTCGGCGACACCGTCGACCGGACCGTGCACGCCGAACGCCTCGACGAGGGACTTGAGTTGCTCACCCGCTACTGGGCCGGCGAGACCGTCGACCACGACGGCGCCCACTACCGCGTGCACCGGACCCAGTTGCTGCCGGCCACCGTGCAGCAGCCCCGGCCGCCCGTCTGGATCGGCGGCTTCTGGCCGAACCGCCGCCCGATGCGCCGCGCGGCCCGCTGGGACGGCGCGGCCCCGCTGTTCGCCGACGCGCTGCACGGCGTCCCGCCGCGCCCCGACCAGCTGGCGGACGTCGTCGCGTACGTGCGCAAGCACCGCGAAGTCACCGACGCGCCCTTCGAGTTCGTCGTCGGCGGACTCACCCCCGCCGACCGGTCGGGGGCCCTCGACGTCGTCGGCCCGCTCGCCGACGCGGGCGCCACCTGGTGGGACGAACGACAGCTCCAGACCGGCGGGTTCATCGATTCGTACGAGGCCGTGCTCAGGCGCGTCGAAGCGGGTCCGCCGCGGCTGTGATCCCGCTACTGTGCCGCCATGGGTGGGGATGATCAGCGGCCGGAGCCGCCTGCGCGCGTGTACGGCAACCGTTTCGCCGGGGAGGGGCCGAGCGCCGTCGACCGGTGCGACTGCTTCGCGCGGCCCGGCCGCCCCGTGGAGCTGCACACCGACCGGCAGGACACCTCGGCCCCCGGCTGGCGGCGCCTCCTCGACCTGGTCGAGGAGGCGGCGGCCGACGGCCGCGAGGTGTTCCGCCCGCTCACCGAGCTCGCCCCGGACGAGCGCCGCCGGATCGTCACGCTGCCGCCGACGATCGCGAAGCTCACCGAGGTCAGGCACTTCCTGCTGTACGGCAGCAACCTGGTGCGGATCCCGCCGGAGATCGGCGCCATGACCAGCCTGGAGCAGTTCGACCCGTACACCTCCTACCGGCTGCACTGGTTCCCGTACGAGATCACGCGCTGCGCCGGGCTGCGCGACAGCACGGTCAGCACCCGGGCCCTGTACGGCAACGTCAAGTACCGCCCGCCGTTCCCGCGGCTGTCCCGGCAGCCGCAGCCGGTGCCCGCCGGGCGGCGCTGCAGCGTCTGCGACACGGAGCTCGCCGACGGGCGGGCGCTGTGGGGGTGGGTGTCACGGCAGGTGGCCACGGACGTGCTGCCGCTGCTCGTGCAGGCCTGCTCGGCCGCGTGCCTGGACGAGGTGCCGGGGCCCGTGCACCTCGGCGGTCCGGTGGACCCGGAGACCGGTCAGGGCCAGACCAGGCAGTAGGCCTGGTGCCCGGCGTCGTGCAGCCGGTGGCTGAAGTCCTGCCATTCGTGCAGGAGTTGGTACACGTTGAACGCGTCGCGGGGGCCGCCGCGGTCCGGGACCGTCGACCAGATGAACGCCGCCGCACCCACCGACTCCTCACCGACGCCGCGCAGCGGGTCGACGACCGTCATGGGGAGTTTGACCACCGCGTAGTCGGGGTGGAGGACGACCAGTTCCAGCGGGGGGACCTTGTGCAGGGGTATGCCCTCTATGCCGGTGAGGACCATCGCGGCCATCGTCTCCGGCTTGATCTTGGTGAACATGCCGCCCATGCCCAGCTCGTCACCGCCGAGCTCCTCGGGACGCATGGAGATCGGGACGCGGGCCGCCGTCGCGCCGTCGGGCGCGCCGAAGTATTTGTACGTCACCCCCACCCGGCCACCATTCCCGCTCGCGCTCCCGCTTCCGCTCCCCGCCGCCATGCCGCGGTCGTCGCGCCGGTGCTTCCCCCGCCGGGCACGCCGGGGGCCCAGGTCGTCGGTCCCCTCACCCAGTCCGCCGCCACCGCGATGCATATCTCCACCCGACTGCTGTTCCAGGGCGCCACGCCCTTTTCTAGGCCGCGCGACCGCCGACGCGCAACCCGATCATCGTGTCAGTGACCTCCCCCACGGTCACTCGCCGAAACGTCGGGACGGAACAACTGCGCGAGTGCCGGCCCACGGGGTTCTGATACGCAGAGTCTAGGGCGCCGCGGGTCCGCGCGGAGGGGGCCGAGTGGACGGGCCGTACGCTGAGAGGCATGGCAGAGGCGAACAACACTCCCTATCCCTATGAGGCACCCGTTTCGCAGGGGCTCTTCGACCGTGCGTCCGTGGTCACTCCCGGTGGCGTGAACTCCCCGGTGCGCGCGTTCCGCGCCGTCGGCGGTACGCCCCGGTTCATGGTGTCCGGTACCGGTCCGTACCTGACGGACGCCGACGGACGCGAGTACGTCGACCTCGTCTGCTCGTGGGGGCCGATGATCCTCGGCCATTCCCACCCGGAGGTCATCGCGGCCGTGCAGGCGGCCGTCGCGCGCGGTACGTCCTTCGGCACGCCGGGTGAGGGTGAGGTCGCGCTCGCCGAGGAGATCGTCGACCGGATCGCGCCGGTCGAGCAGGTCCGCCTCGTGTCGAGCGGCACCGAGGCGACCATGTCCGCGATCCGGCTGGCCCGCGGCTTCACCGGCCGCGCCAAGGTGATCAAGTTCGCCGGCTGCTACCACGGGCACGTCGACGCGCTGCTGGCCGCCGCCGGCTCCGGCGTCGCCACGTTCGGCCTGCCGGACACCCCGGGCGTCACCGGCGCGCAGGCCGGCGACACGATCGTCCTGCCGTACAACGACATCGAGGCCGTGCGGGCCGCGTTCGCCGCGCACCCCGGCGAGATCGCCTGCGTCATCACGGAGGCCTCGCCCGGCAACATGGGCGTCGTGCCGCCCCGCGACGGCTTCAACGCCGGCCTGAAGGCGGTCTGCCA
The DNA here is from genome assembly GCF_030766975.1 of Streptomyces sp. KL116D. Classification (NCBI taxonomy): domain Bacteria; kingdom Bacillati; phylum Actinomycetota; class Actinomycetes; order Kitasatosporales; family Streptomycetaceae; genus Streptomyces; species Streptomyces sp. KL116D. The sequence goes on from NZ_JASERH010000010.1 coordinate 8,835, forward strand.
GGAGAACGGCGCGCTGTACATCTCCGACGAGGTGATGACCGGATTCCGTACGTCGAAGGCCGGCTGGTTCGGCGTCGACGGCGTCGTCCCCGACCTGATGACCTTCGGCAAGGTCATGGGCGGCGGCTTCCCGGCCGCGGCCTTCGGCGGCCGCGCCGACGTGATGGCGCACCTCGCCCCGGCCGGTCCCGTCTACCAGGCGGGCACCCTGTCCGGTAACCCGATCGCGACCGCCGCCGGCCTCGCCCAGCTGCGGCTGCTCGGCGACGCCGAGTACGGAGTCGTCGACGCGGTCAGCGAGCAGCTGCGCGGCCTCGTCACCGAGGCGCTCAGCAAGGAGGGCGTCGCGCACCGCGTGCAGAACGCCTCCAACATGTTCTCCGTGTTCTTCACCGAGGACGAGGTGAAGGACTACGACGACGCCAAGGCGCAGGAGTCGTTCCGCTTCACCCCGTTCTTCCACTCGATGCTGGCCCAGGGCGTCTACCTGCCGCCGTCGGCCTTCGAGTCCTGGTTCGTCTCGACCGCCCACGACGAGCGGGCGGTCGAGCGCATCGCCGCCGCGCTCCCGGCTGCCGCGCGCGCGGCTGCGGAGGCCACGGCATGAGCGTCAAGAGCAACGACGACATCACCGTCGTCCACCTCATGCGCCACGGCGAGGTGCACAACCCGGAGGGGATCCTGTACGGGCGGCTGCCCGACTACCACCTCTCCGACCTCGGCCGGCGGATGGCCGACCGGGTCGCCGAGCACCTGTCCTCGCGCGACGTCACGCACGTCGTCGCCTCCCCGCTGGAGCGGGCGCAGGAGACGGCGACGCCGATCGCCAAGGCGCACGGCCTCGACCTGGACTCGGACCCGCGGCTGATCGAGGCGGGGAACGTGTTCCAGGGCAAGACCTTCGGCGTCGGCGACGGCGCGCTGAAGAACCCGGAGAACTGGAAGCACCTCGTCAACCCGTTCAAGCCGTCGTGGGGCGAGCCCTACATCGACCAGGTCGTCCGGATGATGGGCGCGCTGGACGCGGCGAAGGACGCGGCGCGCGGGCACGAGGCGGTCTGCGTCAGCCACCAGCTGCCGATCTGGATCGTGCGCAGCTACGTGGAGAAGCGGCGCCTGTGGCACGACCCGCGCAAGCGGCAGTGCACGCTCGCCTCGCTGACGACGTTCACGTACCGGGGTGACAAGATCGTGTCCGTCGGCTACACCGAGCCGGCCCGCGACCTCGTCCCCGCCCACCTGCTGGCCGGCGCCAAGCCCGTGAAGGGCAAGGACAAGGCGTTCGGCGCCTGACGGCGCGGACTGCGCGCGGGCCGCCGTCAACCGGTGGTCCGCGCGCTTCCCCCACCAAAACACCGCAAATACGTCCGACTTATCGGAACCTGCGTGTTTGTCGCGCCCTCTAACTGTGTGCCCGTCATGAATGGGTGCACGGCGCGACGAATGGGGACGGTATGCGCGATGTCAGTCGCAGGGGACTAATCGGAATCGGTGCGGGTACGGCCGCGGCCCTGGCCCTGGCCGGCTGCGGATCGGGCACCGGCGAACCCCCGACCGTCACGCCCGGCCGGCAGGGCCACCCCGGTCCGCCCAGGAAGCCGGCGGACCGACCCATCGGTGACGGCTCGACGTCGTACACCGGCCGGCAGCCGCACCAGCCCGCCGCGCCCGAGCGGCTCGAACCGGGCCAGAAGCCACCGCAGTTCGTGATCTTCTCCTGGGACGGCGCGGGCGAGGTGGGCAACGGACTGTTCCCGCGCTTCCTCAAGCTCGCCGAGGACCACGGCGCGCACATGACCTTCTTCCTCTCGGGCCTGTATCTGCTCCCGGAGTCGAAGAAGCGCCTCTACCGCCCGCCGAACAACGCGGTGGGCGCCTCCGACATCGGCTACCTCACCGACGCCCACATCAAGGAGACGCTGAAGTACGTCCGCCGGGCGTGGCTCGACGGGCACGAGATCGGCACGCACTTCAACGGCCACTTCTGCGCGGGCACCGGCACCGTCGCCAACTGGACGCCCGCGCAGTGGCGCAGCGAGATCGACCAGGCCACCTCCTTCGTCAAGGAGTGGCGGACGAACACCGGCTGGCACGACCTGCCGGCGCTGCCCTTCGACTACGACAAGGAACTCGTCGGCGGCCGTACGCCCTGTCTGCTCGGCCAGGGCAACCTGCTGCCGACCGCCCGCGAGCTCGGCTGGCGCTACGACGCGTCCTCGCCCGGCGGCCGCCAGCGCTGGCCCGACAAGCGGCAGGGCGTGTGGGACCTGCCGCTCCAGGCGGTCCCGTTCCCCGGGCGCAGCTTCGAGGTCCTGTCGATGGACTACAACATGCTGGCGAACCAGTCGCTGAACACCACGCGTGCGCCGTCCTACAACTATCCGGGCTGGCGCAAGCAGTCCGCCCAGGCGTACATCTCCGGGTTCCAGCGGGCGTACGAGACGAACCGGGCGCCGTTCTTCATCGGCAACCACTTCGAGGAGTGGAACGGCGGCATCTACATGGACGCCGTCGAGGAGGCGCTGAAGCACATCGCGGGGACCGCCGAGAAGCACGGGGACGTGCGGCTCGTCTCGTTCCGCCAGTTCGTCGACTGGCTGGACGCGCAGGACCCCGAAGTCCTGGACAAAATGCGCACATTGGACGTCGGCCAGCGGCCCGCGCAGGGCTGGGAGAAGTTCCTCGCAAACCCCTCCTGAAGTGGCCTTTTCCCGCCACGAGGGGGGTGCGGAAGATCCCCTAAACAGACATGCGAAACTTTTCACATGAGTGCCGCCTGCCGCGCCCCCCGCACTGCCGCGACCACGCGCCGCGCCGCCAAGCTGACCGTAGGAGCCGCCGTCGCGGCCCTCGCGCTGACGGCGTGCAGCTCGGGCGGCACCTCGGGGGGCGGCAACAACACGAACTTCGTGACGAACTCCGGAGGCATCTCCACCGTCAAGCAGGGCGACCGCCACGACGCGCCTGTGCTGGCCGGAAAGGACCTCAGCGGCAAGGCCCTGAGCACCGCGGACTACAAGGGCAAGGTCCTCGTGGTCAACGTCTGGGGCTCCTGGTGCGCACCCTGCCGGGCCGAGGCGAAGTACTTCGCGAAGGTCTCCGAGCAGACCAAGGACCAGGACGTCCAGTTCATCGGGATCAACACCCGTGACCCGCAGTCCGACCAGGCCATCGCCTTCGAGAAGGACTACGGCGTCACCTACCCGAGCTTCTACGACCCCTCGGGCAAGCTGCTCCTCAAGTTCGACAAGGGCACGCTCAACCCGCAGGGCATCCCCAACACCCTGGTCATCGACCGCGACGGAAAGATCGCCGCGCGCTCGCTGCAGGCGCTCAACGACAAGAAGCTGCGCGAGATGATCGACCCCGTCATCGCGGAAAAGTGATCGGCGGTGTCCCCCACACTCGTCGCGCTCGCCGCTGAGGACGGTCTCAACCACACCGTCTCCAGCGGTGCCCTGCTGCTCGCCGTCCCGGTCGCCGTCCTCGGCGGCCTGGTCTCCTTCTTCTCGCCCTGCGTGCTGCCGCTCGTCCCCGGCTACCTGTCCTACGTGACCGGGGTCAGCGGCACCGACCTGGTCGAGGCCCGGCGGGGACGGATGGCGGCCGGCGCCGGCCTCTTCGTCCTCGGCTTCACCGCCGTGTTCGTCTCCGGCGGCGCCCTCTTCGGCTACTTCGGCTCGACGCTCCAGGAGTACCAGGACGTCCTGACCAAGGTCCTCGGCGTCCTCATGATCCTCATGGGGATCTTCTTCATGGGCTTCATGCCGTGGATGACGCAGCGCGAATTCCGCTTCCACAAGCGGCCGGTGACCGGCCTGGTGGGAGCCCCGGTCCTCGGCGCCCTGTTCGGCATCGGCTGGACCCCGTGCATCGGCCCCACGCTCGCCTCCGTCAACACCCTCGCGTTCCAGGAGGGCAGCGCGGGCCGCGGCGCCATACTGATGGTCGCGTACTGCATCGGACTCGGCGTGCCCTTCGTGCTCGCCGCGATCGCCTTCCGCAAGGCGCTCGGCGCCTTCGGCTGGGTGAAGAAGCACTACGCCTGGGTGATGCGGATCGGCGGCATCATGATGATCCTGACCGGCGTCCTGCTGCTCACCGGGGTCTGGGACAGCCTCGTGCAGCAGATGCAGACCTGGTCCAACGGCTTCACGGTGGGAATCTGATCCATGAGCAAGACGACGAACGACCGCAAGCCCGCCGAGCAGGAGTCGGCGGCGAGCGCGGAGGCCACCGAGCTCGAAGCCGCGTCCCAGCTGAGCACGGCCCCCACGGAGGACCGGGCGCCCACCCTGCCCAAGCTCGGCGTCATCGGCTGGGTGCGCTGGTTCTGGCGGCAGCTGACCTCGATGCGGGTCGCGCTGATCCTGCTGTTCCTGCTCTCCCTCGGCGCGATCCCCGGCTCGCTCATCCCGCAGACCGGCACGGACCCGCTCAAGGTCGAGGACTTCGAGAAGGCGCACACCACCCTCTCCCCGATCTACGAGAAGCTCGGGCTCTTCCACGTCTACAGCTCGGTGTGGTTCTCCGCGATCTACATCCTGCTGTTCGTCTCGCTGATCGGCTGCATCGTCCCGCGCACCTGGCAGTTCGTCGGCCAGCTCCGGGGCCGCGCACCGGCCGCGCCCAAGCGCCTGACCCGGCTGCCCGCCTACGCGACGTGGCGCACCGAGGCCGCCCCCGACGACGTCCGCGCGGCCGCGCTCACGATCCTGAAGAAGCGCCGCTACCGCTCGCACGTCGCCGGTGACGCCGTCGCCGCCGAGAAGGGCTATCTGCGCGAGGCCGGCAACCTGGTCTTCCACATCGCGCTGATCGTGATGCTGATCGCCTTCGCCTGGGGCCAGCTGTTCAAGTCCGAGGGCGGCAAGCTGATCGTCGAGGGCGACGGAGGCTTCTCCAACACCCTGTCGATGTACGACGACTTCAAGTCCGGCAGCCTCTTCGACACCGACACCGACCTCGCCCCGTTCAGCTTCCAGCTGGACAAGTTCGTCGGCACGTACGAGCGCAACGGCCCCAACAAGGGCACCCCGCGCACCTACCGCGCCGACGTCACGTACAGCGAGGGCACCGACGGCAAGGACAAGAAGACCTCGATCGAGGTGAACAAGCCCCTCGAGATCGACGGCACCAAGGTCTATCTGAACGGCCACGGCTACGCGCCGACGGTCACCGTCCGCGACGGCAAGGGCAAGATCGTCTCCCGGCAGTCCGTCGCGCTGCTGCCCATGGACTCCAACGTCACCTCCAGCGGTGCCATCAAGGTCATGGACGGCTACCGCGACAAGAACGGCAAGAAGGAGCAGCTCGGCTTCAACGCCTTCTTCGTGCCGACCTTCGCGGGCTCCGGCAAGGGCGACATGTTCTCCCAGTTCCCCGCGCTCGACTTCCCCGTCCTGGCGCTGTCCGCGTACCACGGCAGCCTGGGTGTCGACTCCGGCATCCCGCAGAACGTGTACCAGCTGGACACCTCCAAGATGAAGAAGTTCAAGGACTCCAAGGGGGAGCTGCTCAAGAAGCGGCTGCTGCCCGGCGAGACCATGAAGCTGCCGAACGGCGCCGGCTCGATCACCTTCGAGAAGGACGTCAAGGAGTGGGCCAGCTTCCAGATCACCCACCAGCCCGGCGACGGCTGGGCGCTCACCGGCGCCGTCGCCGCGATCTTCGGTCTGGCCGGTTCCCTGTTCATCCAGCGCCGCCGCGTCTGGGTGCGGGCCGTCCGGGGCGCGGACGGGGTGACCGTCGTCGAGATGGCGGGCCTCGGCCGCAGCGAGTCCGCGAAGCTCCCCGAGGAGCTCGGCCACCTGGTCGACCAGTTGCACACCGAGGCGCCCAGCGCCCCCGAAACCCCCGACTCATCCACAGCTGTTCCTGCCGCCGAAGGGGCTGAGAAGTGACTCTCGCCGCCGCAGCCAACGAGAATCTGGCGCACACCAGTAACGTCCTCATCTACTCGTCCATGGCCGTCTATCTGCTGGCCTTCTTCGCGAACATGGCCGAGTGGATCTTCGGCAGCCGCAGCAAGGTCGGCCGTACCGCGGCCGCCCTGACCGGCAAGGCCGGGGCCGCCGCGGCCGCGGGCGCCGCCCCCGCCGTCACGGTGCAGCAGAAGAACGGCGGCACGGCCGTCCTGGAGCGGCCCAAGGTCGTCACCCGCGCCGCCGCCGGCGCCCGCGACGTACCGGACGGGCCCGGCGCCTCCGGCGGCGACGAGCAGGGCGACCTCTACGGCCGCATCGCCATCTCGCTCACGGCGCTCGGCTTCCTCGTCGAGCTCGTCGGTGTGGTCACCCGGGCGCTCTCGGTGGAGCGCGCCCCGTGGGGCAACATGTACGAGTTCAACATCACCTTCTCCACGGTCGCCGTCGGCGTGTACCTCGCGCTGCTCGCACTGAAGAAGAACGTCCGCTGGCTCGGCCTCCCGCTGGTCACCACGGTCCTGCTCGACCTCGGTCTCGCCGTCACCGTCCTGTACACCGCCAGCGACCAGCTGGTGCCCGCGCTGCACTCGTACTGGCTGTACATCCACGTCTCGACGGCGATCTTCTGCGGCGCGGTCTTCTACGTCGGCGCCGTCGGCACGATCCTGTACCTCTTCAAGGACAGCTACGAGAACAAGCTCGCGAGCGGCGGCCGGCCCGGCCGGTTCGCGACCTCCGTCATGGAGCGGCTGCCCGCCTCGCAGTCCCTCGACAAGTTCTCCTACCGGGTGAACGCGGCCGTCTTCCCGCTGTGGACGTTCACGATCATCGCGGGCGCCATCTGGGCGGGCGACGCCTGGGGCCGCTACTGGGGCTGGGACCCCAAGGAGACCTGGTCGTTCATCACCTGGGTCGCCTACGCCGCCTACCTGCACGCCCGCGCGACGGCCGGCTGGAAGGGCCGCAAGGCCGCCTACCTGGCCCTGATCGCCTTCGCCTGCTGGATCTTCAACTACTACGGCGTCAACATCTTCGTCACCGGCAAGCACTCGTACGCCGGGGTGTGACGCGCAACTCCCTCACCCCGAAGGCCGGTTCCCTGTGACGCACGTCACGGGAACCGGCCTTCGGCGTACGGACAGTTGAAGGGTGTGGAGACGGAGCAGGGGGACGCATCCGCGCTGCGGGCGCGCATCAGGGACGGCGACGCCGGCGCGTTCGCCGAGCTCTTCGACGCCTACGCGCGCAGCGTCCACAACCACGCCTTCCGGCTGACCGGCGACTGGTCGGTGGCCGAGGACGTCGTCTCGCTGACGTTCCTGGAGGCATGGCGGCTGCGCGGCCGTACCGACCCGGACGGCGGCTCGCTCCGCCCGTGGCTGCTCGGCATCGCCACGAACGTCACCCGCAACACCCGCCGCACCGCCCGCCGGCACGCCGCGGCGCTGTCCCGGATCCCGCCGCCCGAGCCGGTCCGTGACATCGCCGACGACGTGGCGGGGCGCCTCGACGACGCCGCGTACCTGCACGCCGTCCGCACCGCCGTGCACCGGCTGCGCCGCGCCGAACGCGAGGTGCTCGCCCTGTGCGTCTGGGGCGGCCTCGACTACGCGGCCGCCGCCGAGGCCCTCGGCATCCCCGTCGGCACGGTCCGCTCGCGGCTGTCACGGGCCAGGGCCCGGCTCACCGCGGAACTCGCCGCCGGGCCAGGACAGACGAAGGGCGACCGGTCGTCCGCGGCCGGGCCGCCGAAGGAGGGACGCCCATGACCGCCATCCCGCCGTCCCACGACCGGGACCTGCCGCCGGGCCGCCACCGCGTCCGGCGGGAACACCTGCTGCGCGAGATCGCCCCGCAACGGCCAGGACCGGTACGGCCGTCCTGGCGCCGGCCGGCCTTCCTGGCCCCGGCCGCCGCCGCGGCGCTGACCATCGCCGTGGTCGTCGGGGTCACGGTGACGCGGGACGCCTCGCCGGTCCGGCCGGAGGGCGGTACGCACGGCGGCGCGGCGAGCACCGCGGCCGGTCCGACGGCGAGCTCGCGGGACGCCGCGGAGCTCCTGGAGCGGATCGCCGACCGGGCCGAGCGGCGCACCGCGCCCACCGCCGCCGACGACGAGTTCGTCTACCTGCGGCGGGTGGCCTACTTCTGGAAGACGGACCCGGACAAGAAGCCGGGCGGTGACTGCGCCACGACGAGCGAGGGCCACGAGGACGGCCTGGTGGAGCTGTGGGTGTCGGCCGACGGGGAGCACACCGGGCTGCGCCGGGAGCGGGGCACCGACGGCCGGCCGGTGGACCGGCCGATCGTCAGGAACGGCCAGTACACGGACACGTCGTACGCCAGGGCCCGGAAGCTGCCCACCGACACCGCCGGCATGGCGCGCTGGCTGCGCGCGCGGGGCGGCACCGGCGACCGCGCCACCTTCGAGAACGCGGGCCGGCTGCTCAGCACGTCCTGGCTGCCGCCGCGGGTCGAGGCCGCGGTGTACCGGGCGCTGGCCCGGATGCCCGGACTCGTCGTCGTCGACGCGGCGAAGGACGCGGCGGGCCGCACCGGTGTCGCCGTCGCCCTGCCCGCGGAACCCGGCACCCGGGCCGAACTCGTCTTCCGCGACAAGGACCTGTCGTTCCTCGGGGATGCCACCGTCGACACGGCCGCACCGGAGAACTCCTGCGACACCCTGCGGCCCGGCGACGTCGTCGTCGGCACCGCCCTGATGGGCCGCGCGATCGTCGGCGCCCCCGGCGAAACCCCCTGACGGCGGCTGCGCGCCGGGTACGTCAGCCGACCGTGATCGCGTCGAGCTTCGCCCGCAGGTACACGTGCGAGTCCACCGGCTCGTACGCGACCTTCCCCTTCGGGGCGGGCAGCGGCGCCACCTTCGTGCGCGGATCGCACTCGTAGAAGTAGACGAGCGACATCAGCTCCTCGGCGGGCGCGTCGGCCGGCGGCGGCAGCACCCGGTGGCGTCCCGAGCGCCAGCGGTCGCCGGTCCAACGGGCCATCAGGTCGCCGATGTTGACGGTGAACGCGTCCGGGTCCCACGGCGCGTCCTCCCAGCCGCCCGCGTCGGTGAAGACCTGGAGGCCGCCCTTGCCGGCCTGCCGGTCGAGGACGGTGACCGTGCCGAAGTCGGTGTGCGGGCCGATCCGGAACTGGCCGGGCTCGGGCGGGCCGACGACCTCCGTGCCCGGATACCAGTTGATGTTGAAGCCCCAGGTGGGGTGTCCGGTGTGCCGGGTGAAGAAGTCGCCGGGCTCGTCGAGCGCGACCGCAAGGAGCTCCAGCAACTGGTCGGACAGGGCCCGCATATGGGCCAGGTACGCCTCCACCGGAGCGCGCAGCCCGGGAGCCCGGTCCGGGAAGACGTTCGTGCCGGACCACTCGGCGTGCACGGCCGGATCGGCGAAGGCGCTGTCCGTGGCGTACGACAGGGACTCCTTCAGGTCCGGCGGGGTCTCGGTGCCCTCGGCGTAGCCGTTGGCCTCGGCGCCCGGGCCGAGCCAGCCGCGGCCGCCGACCCGCACCGCGTACGGCTCCTTCGCGGCGGCGGGCAGCCGGAAGAAGGGGCGGGCCGCCTCCCGGATCCGGGTCCGCAGCGCGGGATCGACACCGTGCCCGGTGACCAGCAGGAACCCGGCGGTCCTGAGCGCGTCGTCCACGGTCGCGGCGATCTCGGCGCGGGCGTCCGGGTCGCCGGACAGCCACGGCCGCAGGTCGATGGTGGGGATACGGGGCGAGCCCGGGGAAGCGGTCATACGTCCACTCTCGGGGGCGCGGAAACACCGGGGCAACGGTGCACGGCGGGACGCGGCGCGCGCCCCCCGGACGGCCGGGGCTCAGGGCGCGAGCGAGCGCCAGATCCGGTCCGGCAGGACCCGCGCGGCCTGGTCGAGGTCGATGTCGTCGATGCCGGACAGCCAGCGCCTGGCCGTCGCGATGATCGGGCCCATCACCAGGATCTCCACCAACGGGCCGGTCAGCGGGGCGACTTCGCCGGACGCGACGCGCTCCTCCATCCACAGTGCCAGCGGCGACAGGCGCGCCTCCTGCGCGTCGCGCAGCTGCTTCGCCTGCGCCATGCCGAGCCGGTCGGCGTACGAGGAGTGCAGCAGCCGGGCGGCGTCCGGGTACTCCCTGATGAACCGCAGATACGTTTCCACCAGGGCCCGGATCCCGCCCCGTGCGGTCCGGGAGCGGCCGAGGGCCGCGCTCAGGTCGCCGAGCAACCGGCCGAGCCAGCGCAGCAGCAGGGCGTTCATCAGCCCGTCGACGCTGCCGAAGTGGTGGTAAAGGCTGCCGAGGCTGACCCCGCTCGCCCTGGTCAGGGCGCTGACGGTGATGCCGTCCTCGCCCGCGTCCGCGTACACCCGCAGGGCGGCGTCGAGGAGCCGGTCGGCGGTCTCGGCGCCGCGCTGTTGCTTGGGACTCATGGTGCCGACCAGCCTAGAACACCGCATTCCGTTCGTGGTTTCTAGAGTGAAGTTCTAGAAAATTATTCCAATAAGGTGATCCTCTGCGTCACACTGATCACCGTGTCCCAACAGCCGATACCCCCCACGCCGCAACCGGGCCGCCCGCCTCAGAACAACGCCCGCGGCTGCCTGGCCGCGGTCGCCACCGTCGCGGCCATCGCCTTCGTGGCGTTCCTGCTGAGCCAGCTCGGTGACGACGACAGCAGCGACGACTCGGCGTCGTCCGCGTTCTCGTCCCCGGCGTACTCGTCGCCCGCCTACTCGTCCCCGGCCGTGAGCGATCCGTACGCGTCCAGTGATCCGTACGCGTCGAGCGACCCGTACGCCACGCCCAGCGCCGAGGACCCCAGCCCCTACACCTCGGGCACCTGTCTGAACGGGACGCTGCCCGACTCCACGACGGCGCAGGAGGTCGACGACGTCGACGAGGTCGACTGCTCCGCGTCCGACGCGCACTACCAGGTGATCGAGACGATTCCGCTGACCTCCGACATGAGCCGCTGCGAGAGCAACTCCCGTACGCAGTACGCGTTCTCGTCCCGCTACACGATGAACGGGGCGGTCGTGAACGAGTACGTGTACTGCCTCGTCGGCCTGGGCTCGTACGCGCGATGACCGGGACGGGCGAGGCGGGGGAGCGGGGCACCCTCGATCTGACGGGCAGCGGTGCCGAGCCGTTGCGGGACCGGGACCCGCGGCGGATCGGTGAGATCGCGCTGGTGGGCCGGCTCGGCTCCGGCGGCATGGGCCGGGTGTACCTGGGCGTCGTCGACGGGCGGTTCGCCGCCGTCAAGCAGATGCTGGCATCGGTCGTCGCCGAGGACCGGGGCTTCGTGCGCCGGTTCGGCCAGGAACTGGACAATCTCGCACGGCTTCCCGAGGACGCCACCGCGCCGCTGCTGGCCGGTGACCGCGACGCGGAACCGCCGTGGTTCGCCACGGCGTACGTCCCCGGGATCACCCTGGCCGAGGCCGTCGAGCGGCACGGGGGACCGCTCGACGGCCGAGGCCTGTGGTCGCTGCTGCGCACCGCCGCGAAGGGTCTGACCGCGGTGCACGCCCTCGACATGGTGCACCGGGACCTCAAGCCGTCGAACGTGATGCTCACCGCCGACGGCGTCACCCTCATCGACTTCGGGATCGCCCGCGCCGCCGAGCAGAGCCAGCTCACGCAGACCGGCCTCGTGGTCGGCACGCCGGCGTACATGTCGCCCGAACAGGCCTCGGGGTCACGGCGGTTGACCGGCGCGTCCGACGTGTTCGCGCTCGGTCTGCTCGTCGCCTACGCGGCCGGCGGCCGCTGGCCGTTCGGGGACGGCGGCGAGGGCAGCCCGCTCTACCGGATCGTGCACGACGAGCCGGACCTGGGGCCGGTGCGCGAGCGGGACCCGGAGCTCGCCGGGATCGTCGCGTCCTGCCTCGACAAGGACCCCGAGGGCCGGCCGACGGCCGCGGAGCTCGTGGAGCTCGCGGGCACGGCAGGCGGCTCCGGGACGGCCGACGGGGTGTGGCCCGGCCCCGTCATGGAACTCCTGGCCGAACGGGCGGAGTTCGCGGCGCGGGTGCCGGAGGGGACACCCGCGCCGCCTTCCGAGGCCGGCGGGACCGCAGAGTCCACCGGGTCGCCCGAGCCGCAGGAACCGGCGGAGAAACCGCGCGAACGGCGGCGCAGGACCCGGGTGTTCCTCGCCGTGGTCCCGGTCGTCGTGGTCGCCGCCGGCACCACGCTCGCAATCCGGAACCTGCCGTACGAGGGCGGTGGCGCGGAGGCGGCAACGACGCCGAGCGCCCAGGTCTCCGCCACCGCGGGGCCGGCGGGCGACAGGGACCCGGGCGGCTCGGCCTCGCCCTCGGCGAAGGCTTCGAAGAAGGGCGAGGCCAAGGACAGGAGCAAGGACAAGGGCAAGGGCGCGGACCAGGGTTCGGGCGAGCCGAAGGACACGTCCGGGGGGTCGTCGGGCGCTGCCGGGGGTGCCGGATCGGGCGGGGGAGCCGAGGCCGGGGGCGGCGGATCGGACACCACCGGCGACGGTTCGGGCGGCGGCTCGTCGGGCGGAGGGTCCGCGTCCGGCGGCGGCTCGTCGGGGTCGTCGGGCGCCGGCGGCGGCACGCCACCGGACTCCGGCTCGTACCGGCTCAAGAACGGGGACACCGGGACGTGCCTGGTCCGGTCGTCGGGTCCCACCGTCGCCCTGGGCGCCTGCTCGGGCGCCGACGCCACCTGGAAGCTCGTGAGCAACGGCGGCAGCTTCAAGCTGTACAACGCGACGCTCAGCATGTGCCTGACGAACTCCTACGACGGCCAGAACCTCACCGTCGCGGGCTGCGACCTCGGCATCGTGTGGAACTGGGGCGCGAACGGATCACTGCGCAGCACCAAGACCGGCGGCTGCATCGACACGGTCGGCTACGGCGACGGCCTGACGACCGCCGCCTGCTTCGGCGGCGCCCGGCAGAAGTGGGTCAGGCTGTAGGGCCTGTCGGCGGGGCGGCGCCGGTCAGCCGGTCACCCGCAGCAGCAGCTTCCCGGTGCTGGTGCGCGAGCCCATCAGCCGGTGGGCCTCGGCCGCGTCGGCGAGGGCGAACTCGCCGGTGACCGGGAGCTCGACGCCGGGCACCGCGAAGGCCCGCTCGGCGAGCGCCCGCAGCTCCTGCGGCGCGGTCCGCGCCAGGGTGAGGATCGAGAAGCCGCCCACCAGGTTGGCCGTGGGGAACAGCTCGGGCTGGCCCACCTGCCACGCCGGGGCGGACGACGCGTTGCCGAAGGAGACGATCCGGCCGAACACGGCGAGCGCCTCCCGGGTCTCCCGGAACGTCTCGCCGCCGACCGGGTCGAGTGCCAGGTCGACCCCGCGCCCGTCCGTCAACTCCCGTGCGGCGGCGGCGAATCCGGGGGTGCCGGGGAGGACGGAGTCGTAGCCGTACTTGAGGGCGTACGCGGCCTTGGCCTCGCTGGAGGCGATCCCGATGACCCGGCCCGCCCCGGCCGCCCGCGCCAACTGCCCGGCCACGGTGCCGACTCCGCCCGCCGCGCCCTGCACCAGCACGCTCTCGCCCGCGCGCAGCCGGCCCACCGAGTGCAGCAGGGCGTACGCCGTGGGGAGCACCGTCGGCAGGGTCGCGGCGGCGCGCAGATCGCGGCCGGCGGGCAGCGGGAAGACGGTGACGGCGTCGGCGACGGCGACCTCCGCGTAGCCGCCGCCCTCGGTGAGCGCGGCCACCTCCTGGCCGACCGCGAGGCCCTCGACCCCCGGGCCCAGGGCGCGGATCCGGCCGGAGACCTCCAGTCCCGGCACGCAGGGGAGCGCGGTCACCCGGTACCCCTCCGCGCGCGCCTTGAGGTCGGCGAAGTTCACCCCCGCGTACGCGACGTCGACCGACACCTGGCCGGGGCCAGGCTCGGGGACGTCGGTGTCCACCGCCCGAAGGACCTCGGGACCGCCGTACTCACCGAATCGCACCGCACGCATGACACACGCCTTCCGCCGGACCGGCAGTGTTCGTCACGCGACGAACACCCGAGGGTTCAGACTGTACGACGCACAGCGAACACTCGGCAACCGGTCCACGGCACCCGGCGGTTCACTCGCCGATGTCCTCGTTCCACAGCTCGGGCTTCGCCGCGATGAAGTCCTCCATCAGGCCGACGCACTCCGGGTCGTCGAGCAGCACGATCTCGACGCCGTGCTCGGCCAGCCAGTCGTGCCCGCCGTGGAACGTGCGCGCCTCGCCGACGACCACGCGCGAGATCCCGAACTGGCGCACCAGACCCGAGCAGTACCAGCAGGGGCTGAGCGTGGTCACCATCGTGGTGCCCTGGTACGAGCGCTGCCGGCCCGCGTTGCGGAACGCGTCGGTCTCGCCGTGCACGGACGGGTCGGCGTCCTGCACGCGCCGGTTGTGGCCGCGGCCGAGCACCTCTCCGTCGGCCGAGTAGAGGGCGGCGCCGATCGGGATGCCGCCTTCGGCGAGACCGGCCTTCGCCTCCTCGACTGCGGTGGCGAGCCACTTGCGGGCGAGATCGAGATCCATGACGTACGGGCCTTTCTGCGCGGGTTCTGAGCGGTGCTATGCGGGGGAGCCGGCCCGGTCGCGCCGCCGGAGCAGCGCGTACAGGAGGGCGCCGACGGCGAAGCCGACCGGGCAGGTCAGATCGCCGACGGCCGGCCAGGTGCTGGGCACCCAGCCGACGAACAGAGTCTGGTTGGAGAACAGCGGCACGGACACCGCGACGCCGGCCAGCAGTGCGATCAGGCCCGCCGGATTGGTGAACGTCCGGTCCTGGAGCCGCCCGGCGAGCGTGTCCTCGGGCAGTGCCCGCAGCCAGTGCTCCATGAGGGCGACGCCCAGCCAGGGCGCGATCCAGTAGGCGATGACCAGCAGGAAGTTCTCGAAGGCGTGGCCCGCGTCGGCGAGCGAGGCCCAGCCGGCCGCCGTGCCGACGGCGCCGACGATCGCGACGAGCGAGGCGCGGCCCAGCCACTTCGGCAGCGGCAGGGAGAGCGAGGAGATGGAGACGGCCGCCGAGTAGACGTTCAGGGTGGCCGCGGCCATCGCGCCGAGGATGATCGCGACGAGCGTGAGGTTGCCCAGCCAGCCGGGCAGCTGGCCGACGAACGCGTCGGTGGGGCTGGCCCCTTCGGGCGCGGCCAGGGTGCCGGACGCGGCGCCGATCACCGACACCACGGCGATCGACACGAACAGGCCGAGGCCCGCGTACCAGGCGGTGGCGCGCGGCGGGGTGTCCGCGGGGAGGTAGCGGGCGTAGTCGGCGGCGCACGGGTTCCAGCCCGCGGTGAAGCCGAAGCAGGCGCTGAAGGCGAGCATGAACCCGCCGAAGCCGCCGCTCGCCGCCGCGCCGGAACCGGCGATGTCGGCGCCCTTGAAGATCCACACCGCGGCGATCAGGAAGATCACCGCGAGGACCGGGAACGCGTACTTCTCGAACCGGTGCACCAGGTCGTGCCCCACGTACCCGATGACGATCTCGAGGACGACGAGGATCAGCAGGCTGGGCAGCGGGGCGAGCCCGGTGAGGGAGTTGAGCGCGAAGGCGCCGCCGACGGTGTTCACGGCGAACCAGCCGACGCCGGCGACGAAGGCGTTCACCCCGGACGGCAGGGCGTTGCCCCGGTGGCCGAACGACAGCCGGCCGATCACCATCTGCGGGACGCCGAAGCGCGGGCCGTCCGTCGACAGGACGCCGTGCGCGAGCGAGCCGAGCCCGGCGCCGAGCACCAGCGCGGCCACGGCCTGCCAGAAGCTCAGGCCGAAGGCGGAGACGGACAGCACCCCGATGAACAGGGTGGCGAAGCCGACCTGCGGCGAGGCCCAGGTCCACAGGAGCTGACGGGGGCTGCCGTGCCGCTTGTCGTGCGGCACGGGCTCCGCGCCGTGCTCCTCGACGGCGATCAGCCGCTCGGGTCCTGTGGCGACGTCGGGAGCGGGCGCGGAGGCGTGCGTGGGTCTGGACATGGGCCTTTACGGGGGGCATGGGCGGGACGGGTTCCGCCTACCAGTGTGCGGTACACACACCGCCGCCCGGACAGGCCCTAGGTCACTCGGTGCCCGACGGGCCCGAAGTCACTCCGTGCCCGGCTCGCGCTCGCCCTCGCGGCGCTTGAGGTCCTCCTCGCGGCGGCGCAGGTCCGCCTCCCAGTCCTTGAGGAGCGCCTCGTCCTTCTTGTTCTCCTCCTTGAGGGAGGCGAGGAACTCGGGGTTGTCGTCCGGCGCGACGTACTGGGTCCGGTGGTTGCGGTGCCACTCGGAGGGCGTGGCGCCCCCGGCGGGCGCGTGGCGCCGCTTGCCCGCCGCGAGCCAGGCGATCGGACCGACGAGCACCTCGCCGAAGAGCAGGATGATGATGACCCAGACCACCTTCGGCAGGCCGCGCACCTCCTCCTCGGGGGTGTTGAGGCAGTCGATGAAGGCGTAGATCCACAACGCCAGGACCAACAGGAACGGCAGATACCTCAGCACGGCCGGACAACCCCCTAGTGAGACGAGAGGCACAGGGTAGCGGCAACGGGTGACAGCCCCCGCCGGGATCCGTGGAGGGGGATGACAAACTGGAACGCATGGCTTACGACGATCTTCGCTCCCTGCTCCGGGCGCTGGAGCGCGAGGGCGACCTGTTGCGCATCAAGGCCGAGGTCGACCCGTACCTGGAGGTCGGTGAGATCGTCGACCGGGTGAACAAGGCCGGCGGTCCGGCCCTCCTCTTCGAGAACGTGAAGGGCTCGGCGATGCCCCTCGCGATGAACGTGTACGGCACCGACCGGCGGCTCCTCAAAGCCCTCGGCCTGAAGTCGTACGACGAGATCAGCGAGAAGATCGGCGGTCTGCTCAAGCCCGAACTGCCGCAGGGCTTCGTCGGGATGCGCGAGGCGTTCGGCAAGCTCGGCTCGATGGTCCACGTGCCGCCGAAGAAGGTGAAGGAGGCCCCCGTCCAGGAGGTCGTCCTGACCGGCGACGACGTCGACCTGGAGCGGCTCCCGGCCCTGTTCACCTGGCCCGAGGACGGCGGCTCCTTCTTCAACCTGGGGCTCACCCACACCAAGGACCCGGAGTCCGGCGTCCGCAACCTCGGCCTCTACCGGCTGCAGCGCCACGACAAGCGCACCATCGGCATGCACTGGCAGATCCACAAGGACAGCCGCAACCACTACCAGGTGGCCGCCAAGCGGGGCGAGAAGCTGCCCGTCGCGATCGCCTTCGGCTGCCCGCCCGCCGTCACGTACGCCTCGACCGCGCCGCTGCCCGGCGACATCGACGAGTACCTGCTCGCCGGGTTCGTCCAGGGCAAGCGGATCGAGATGGTCGACTGCAAGACGGTGCCGCTCCAGGTGCCGGCGAACGCCGAGGTCGTCATCGAGGGCTGGCTGGAGCCGGGCGAGATGCTGCCGGAGGGCCCCTTCGGCGACCACACGGGCTTCTACACGCCGCAGGAGCCGTTCCCCGCGCTGAAGATCGACTGCGTGACGATGCGCAGGCGCCCGCTGCTCCAGTCGATCGTCGTCGGCCGCCCGCCGACCGAGGACGGCCCGCTGGGCCGCGCGACGGAGCGCTTCTTCCTGCCGCTGCTCAAGGTGATCGTCCCGGACATCGTGGACTACCACCTGCCCGAGTCCGGCGGCTTCCACAACTGCGCGATCGTCTCGATCGACAAGAAGTACCCGAAGCACGCCCAGAAGGTCATGAGCGCCGTGTGGGGTGCGCACATGATGTCGCTGACCAAGCTGATCGTCGTCGTCGACTCCGATTGCGACGTCCACGATCTTCATGAAGTCTCGTGGCGCGCGCTCGGGAACACGGACTACGCCCGTGACCTGACCGTCGTCGAAGGCCCGGTCGACCACCTCGACCACGCCTCCTACCAGCAGTTCTGGGGCGGCAAGGCGGGCATCGACGCGACGAAGAAGTGGCCCGAGGAGGGTTACACCCGGGACGGCGGATGGCCCGAGATGGTCACCTCCGACCCTCGGACGGCGGCCCTCGTGGACCGCCGTTGGAAGGAGTACGGACTCAAGTGAGCAGCGCTTCAGCAGCGATCCCGCAGCAGCCGGGACGCACCAAGGCCTTTCTGCGGCTGGTCATGATCGAGCACTCGGTGTTCGCGCTGCCCTTCGCCTACATCGCCTCCCTCACCGCGATGTTCGAGCTGGACAAGAACATCCACTGGGGCCGCCTCCTGCTGGTCACCATCTGCATGGTGGGCCTGCGCACGTTCGCGATGGCGGCGAACCGGATCATCGACCGCGAGATCGACGCCCGTAACCCGCGCACCGCGCACCGCGAGCTCGTCACGGGCGCGGTGTCCGTGAAGTCGGCGTGGACGGGCGCGCTGATCGCCCTGGTGATCTTCCTGGCGTCGGCCGCGCTCCTGAACCCGCTCTGCCTGGCCCTCGCGCCCATCGCGGTGATCCCGATGGTCGTCTACCCGTACGGCAAGCGGTTCACGAACTTCCCGCAGGCCATCCTCGGTCTCGCCCAGGCGATGGGCCCGATCGGCGCCTGGATCGCGATCACGGGCTCGTGGTCGTGGGACGCGGTGATCCTCGGTCTCGCGGTCGGCATCTGGATCGGCGGCTTCGACCTGATCTACGCGTGCCAGGACGTGGAGACGGACCGCGAGGTCGGCGTCATGTCGGTGCCGGCCCGCTTCGGCATCCCGGCCGCGATCCGGGGCGCCCGCGTCTGCCACTTCCTGACCACGGCCCTGTTCGTCTGGTACGCGCTGGCCACCGATGCCGGAACGTTCTTCTGGGTCGGCCTGGTGATCGTCGCGGGTGCCTTCCTGTACGAGCACTCGATCGTGAAGCCCCACGACCTGTCCCGCCTCAACCGGGCGTTCTTCCAGGTCAACGGCTTCATCGGGATCGCGCTCTTCGTGTGCGCGCTGCTCGACCTGCTGGTGCGCGGGCTCACGGTGTAGCGCAGGCGGAAGGCGGCGAAGAGGGCGGAAAGGGCGAAGAGGGCGCTGAGCAGACGGGGACCGGTGGCCCGTCAGGGCTGGGTGCGCGGGCCGCGGCGGAACACGAACGCGGCCGCCACCCCCGCGACGAGGCCGATCAGATGGCCCTGCCAGCTCACGCCCTCGTTCGCCGGGGACAGGCCCGCCAGGAACGTGGTGCCCCAGTAGGCCGCGACGAGCAGCCCGGCGACGATGCCCAGCGGTCTGCGCTCCACGAAGCCGCTGAGCAGGACGAAGCCGAACAGGCCGAATATCAGGCCCGACGCACCCGCCGTGTTCGTGTGGGCGGGGGCCACCAGCCACACGCCGAGCCCGTCGGCGACGACGATCAGGGCGCAGGCGGCGAGGAAGCGGCGCACGCCGGAGAGCGCCGCGATGAAGCCGAGGACCAGCAGCGGCACCGTGTTCGCCGCGACGTGACCGAAGCCGAAGTGGATGAAGGCCGCGGGCACGACGTCCGCCAGCTCGGAGGGGTCGCGCGGCTGGATCCCGAACCGGTCGAGCGCGTGGCCCGACGCCACGTCGACCACTTCGAGCAGCCAGAGCAGGGCCACCCAGCCGACCATCACCTTGCCGGCCGTCACCGCCCGCTCGCCCGCCGGCCACTTCCGGGTCGTGCCCGGTGATCCTTCGTACGTCATCTCAGCCCCCACCCCCGGGCCCGCCCGTCACAGACCCAACGCCCACGGCCCCTGCGCAAGTTCCCATCATGGCCCGCCGGATAGGCTCGTGGTGTGGAGCACGTCAACGCAAGCAGCCGCAGGCCCTGGGTCGTCGGGGTGTCCGGCGCCTCGGGAACCCCGTACGCAGCCTCCGTGCTGCGCGCCCTTCTGGCCGCGGGCGAGTCCGTGGACCTGGTCGTCTCGCGGGCCTCGCGGCTCACGCTGCTCGACGAGACGGGCATCGCGTTCCGGGACGCGCACTGGCGCGAGGACCTGGCCGAGTGGCTGGCGCGCGGCGCGGACGGCAAGCCCGGCACGTTCACCGGGATCGCTCTGGACGACGTGCGGTACTGGGCCGCGGGTGATCTCGCGGCGGGCCCGTCGTCGGGTTCGTACCCGGTCAAGGGCATGATCATCGTGCCCGCCTCGACGGCGTGCGTGGCGGGCGTGGCCCTGGGTCTGTCGAAGGACCTGCTGCAGCGCGTGGCGAGCGTGACGCTCAAGGAAGGGCGCAGGCTGGTGGTCGCGGTGCGGGAGACGCCGTTGAACGGGCAGACCCTCAAGCACCTGGTGACGCTCGACGAGGCGGGCGCGGTCGTGCTGCCCGCCTCGCCGGCGTTCTACGCGGGGGCGACGCACATCCAGGATCTGGTGGACTTCGTCGCGGGGCGGGCGCTGGACGCGGCAGGAGTGCCGCACACGCTGTACCGCCGTTGGGAGGGAGAGCTGGGGGGAGGCTCTCGGGAGGGTTAGCGCTTCTTGG
This sequence comes from Streptomyces sp. KL116D, assembly GCF_030766975.1. NCBI lineage: Bacteria > Bacillati > Actinomycetota > Actinomycetes > Kitasatosporales > Streptomycetaceae > Streptomyces > Streptomyces sp. KL116D. Next base: position 29,138 of record NZ_JASERH010000010.1, read on the forward strand.
CGCGGGCGGCGTGCTTCTTCGCCGCGCGGCGCTCGGTGGTGGCGGACTGGTGGACACGCGAGCGATTGGCCAGGTCCTGCAACTCGCGCATGCGGGCGTAGGCCATCTCGATCGTGAACACGGTGACAACACTCCTGAAATTCGATGATCTGCAGTGATCCGGTGACTGAGCTTTAGATCTTGCGGGGTGTCGCCCCCGCATGCCTTAGATTCTACACGTAAACTCGCGTCAACGCTGAATAATGAAAGGCTTTGGACCTATGGACGCCGTGGACAGGCAGCTCATCCAGGCCCTGCGCGAGAACGGCCGCGCCTCGTATGCGGAACTGGGCCGTCTCGTCGGCCTGTCGGGACCCAGCGTCACGGACCGCATCAACCGTCTGGAGGCGGCCGGGGTCATCACCGGCTACCGCGCCACCGTCGACTCGGCCTCGCTCGGCCTGGGCGTCATCGCGCTGATCGGCATCTCGCTCTCCGACGCCGCCGACCACGAGGACGTCGCGCACCGCCTGAAGGACCTGCACGAGATCGAGGACTGCTGGTTCATCGCGGGCGACGACTCGTACATGCTCAAGGTGCGGGCCAGTGACGTCGACGGACTGGAGAGGACGATCCGCCGTCTCAGCGGCACGAAGGGCGTCTCCCGCACCCGGACGACCATCGTGCTCTCCACGAAGTGGGAGAACCGGGTCGGGGAGCTTCCCGAAGAGGCGTGAGCGTACGGTGGAGCGGACCTACGGGTCGTGTCGTCGAGGAGAGGTACGGGCATGGACGCAGGGCTCAAGCGCGAGCTGGAGCAGAAGGTCGGAGACGGTGAGCGGCTGTCCCGCGAGGACGGCATCGCGCTCTACGAGTCGGACGACCTGGCCTGGCTCGGCGGCCTCGCCCACGAGGTGCGGACCCGGAAGAACGGCGACGTCGTCCACTTCAACGTCAACCGCCACCTCAACATGACGAACGTCTGCACCGCCTCCTGCGCGTACTGCTCGTTCCAGCGCAAGCCGGGCGAGAAGGACGCGTACACGATGCGCATCGAGGAGGCGGTCAAGCTCGCCAAGGCGATGGAGTCGGAGAACCTGACGGAACTCCACATCGTCAACGGCCTGCACCCGAACCTTCCGTGGCGCTACTACCCGCGCTCCCTGAAGGCCCTCAAGGAGGCGCTGCCGAACGTCGGCCTGAAGGCGTTCACGGCCACGGAGATCCACCACTTCGAGAAGATCTCGGGGCTCTCCGCCTCCGAGATCCTCGACGAGCTGATCGACGCGGGCCTCGAATCGCTCACCGGCGGCGGCGCGGAGATCTTCGACTGGGAGATCCGGCAGCACATCGTCGACCACGACACCCACTGGGAGGACTGGTCGCGGATCCACCGGCTCGCGCACGAGAAGGGTCTCAAGACCCCCTCGACGATGCTCTACGGGCACATCGAGGAGCCCCGGCACCGCGTCGACCACGTGCTGCGCCTGCGCGAGCTCCAGGACGAGACCGGCGGGTTCCAGGTCTTCATCCCGCTGCGCTACCAGCACGACTTCGTCGACATGAAGGACGGCAAGGTCCGCAACCGCCTCCAGGCCCGTACGACGATGGCGACGGGCGCCGAGGCGCTGAAGACCTTCGCGGTCTCGCGGCTGCTGTTCGACAACGTGCCGCACGTGAAGTGCTTCTGGGTCATGCACGGGCTGCAGACCACGCAGCTCGCGCTGCAGCACGGTGCGGACGACATGGACGGGTCGGTCGTCGAATACAAGATCACGCACGACGCGGACAACTACGGGACGCCGAACAAGCTGACCCGTGAGGATCTGCTCGACCTGATCCGCGATGCGGGGTTCCGGCCCGTCGAGCGCAACACGCGCTACGAGGTCATCCGGGAGTTCGAGGGGCCGGACGCGGGGCGCCGCGACGAGCCCCAGCCGATGCGAGTCTGAGACAACGGGTGGGCGGGTCCGCGTCCGCCCTGTCGTCGGGCGTCGCCGGGTGCGGCTGATCCGTGCCTGGTCGCGCAGTTCCCCGCGCCCCTGAAAAGCCGAGTGCGTCTGCGGGCCGGTGGGGCTTCTCGCGCCGTTCCTCGCGCCCCTGAAAAGCCGAGTGCGTCTGCGGTCCGGTGGGGCTTCTCGCGCAGTTCCCCGCGCCCCTGAAGAGCCGACTTTGTCTGCGGGTTCGGTGGGGGCTGGTCGCGCCGTTCCGCGCGCCCCTGGGAAATCGACTTTGTCCGCGGGCCGGTGGGGGCTGGTCGCGCCGTTCCCCGCGCCCCTGGGAAATCGACTTTGTCCGCGGGCCGGTGGGGGCTGGTCGCGCCGTTCCCCGCGCCCCTGGGAAATCGACTTTGTCCGCGGGCCGGTGGGGGCTGGTCGCGCCGTTCCGCGCGCCCCTGAGGGCCGACTGCGTCTGCTGGGCCGGTTCTTCGTCGCGGACTGCGGGTGCGTTGTGGTTGCTCGCGCCGTTCCCCGCGCCCCGGAGGCCTCGGGCCTCCTGGAGGCGCACGGAGTGTGCCTTTCAGGGGCGCGGGGAACTGCGCGACCAGCCCCCACCGGCCCGCGGATGGATCCCGGTCACAGCGGCAGCAGCATGTGGATGTCGTCGCGGTCGTCGCCGGGGGAGACGCGGATCGCCCCGGGGATGCGGCCGACCTCCTTGTAGCCGCACGCCGAGTAGAACGCATCGGCCCCCGTCCCCCCACGACACGTGAGCCGCAGCGCCTCGACCCCGTCGAACCCCCGGGCCGCCTCCTCCGCGGCAGCCATGAGCGCACGCCCGTACCCCTTGCCCTGCTGCCGCGGCCGCACCATCACCGTGTACAGCCACAAGTGGTGCCGCATCAGCCGGTGCTGGTTGAACGCCAGGAACGCCGTCGCCGCGACGGCCCCCTCCGCGTCCCGGCCGACGAGGAGCCGGATGCGCCCTTCCGCGATCCCGGTCAGGTGCCTGAGCAGTTCAGGGCGTATGTCGTCGGGGGTGACCGGAGGGACGAAGCCGACGGCCCCGCCCGCGTTCGAGACGTCCGCCCACAGGGTGAGCAGCCCGTCGCGCAGGTCGGGAGTGACGGCAGGGTCGAGTTCGAAGTGCAGCGACATGAGGGCGAGCGTAGACGCGGGGGCACCGACGGCGTTCGGCCGCAACCCCGCTGAGTCCGGGTGCTCCTCCGCGTGCTTCACTGGAGGACGCTCGTCCTGTAAGGGCACCTTTTCGGAACGGAAGAGTGGATTGACATGCTCCGCTACACGCTGATGCGCCTCGGGGTCTTCGTGGGCTGCTTCCTCGTCGTCTGGGGTCTCGTCGCCACCGGCATCGTCCCCAGCGGCATCGGGGGCTCCTACTGGCTGTGGATCGCGCTGCTCGCGCTGGTGGTCTCCGCGCCGCTGAGCTTCGTGCTGCTGCGCGGCGAACGCGACCGCGCCTCCGTCGGGATCGTCGCCCGCGTGGACCGCGCCAAGGCGAACATGGAGTCCAACCGCCGCATGGAGGACGACGCCGACGACGCCGCCCGCGCGCAGCGCGCCTCGTAAGGCCCGCGCGGCTCGTAAGTTACGTCACAGACAGGCCCGGCCCCGGCACCGTACAGGTGCCGGGGCCGCCTGTGTTTTCAAGGTAAATGCGGTTTAAGGGGCATACGAGCAGTAGCCCTGTCCCAAAGAAGGCCTTTGATGTTCTCAAAGGGCTGGTGTTAACGTTCCCGACATGAAGACATCAGCCGCGCACCGTACTGCCATGAGCGTTCCGCTCGTGGCGCGCCTGCATGTCGATCTCTGCCGCTGCATGTCCGCGGCCTGTCGCGCCTGACGCGACCTTCCCGATGCAGCGGCGCCGTTGACCTCATCTCGCGGTCGCCGCTCCTGCACGTCCCCCTCCTGTCCCCGCGTGTCACCACTGGAGTCGCATCCGTGTCCGCGAACACACCCGCCGCCGAGCAGAAGCGCGGCTTCCGCATACCCATTCCGTTCTGGGCCCAGGTCCTGCTCGGCCTCGTCGTCGGCCTGGTCCTCGGCTACGTCGCCCGTACCTACGACGTCGCGTGGCTGGCCACGACGCTCGACAAGGTCGGCGGCATCTTCGTCCAGCTCCTGAAGCTGGCCGTCGCCCCGCTCGTCTTCTTCGCGATCCTGGTGTCCATCACCAATCTGCGGAAGGTCAACAACGCGGCCCGCCTGGCCACCCGCACCCTGCTCTGGTTCATGATCACGTCGCTGATCGCGGTCGTCATCGGCCTCGCCATCGGCCTGCTCACCAACCCGGGCAACGGCTCGGACCTCACCCCGGCCGACGGCGCCAAGCCCGACCACGCCGGCAGCTGGCTCGACTTCCTCACGGGCATCATCCCGACGGACGTCATCACGCCGTTCACGCAGCTCAACGTCCTGCAGATCGTCTTCATGGCGGTCGTCGCCGGCATCGCCATCCTGAAGATCGGCGAGAAGGCCCAGCCGATCCTCAGCCTCTCCGAGTCCGTCCTGGAGCTGCTGCAGAAGGCCCTGTGGTGGGTCATCCTGCTCGCCCCGATCGGCTCCGCCGGCCTCATCGGCCGCGCCATCGTCCAGTACGGCTGGGACCTGCTCGGCAACTACGCGACGTTCACCATCGACATCTACGTCGGCTGCGCCCTGGTCCTCTTCGGCGTCTACCCGCTGCTCCTCGCGACCGTCGCCAAGCTGAACCCGCTGCAGTTCTTCAAGGGTGCCTGGCCCGCCATCCAGCTGGCCTTCGTCTCCCGCTCCTCGGTCGGCACCATGCCGGTCACCCAGCAGTCGGCGATCCGCCTCGGCGTCCCGAAGGACTACGCCTCCTTCGCCGTGCCGTTCGGCGCGACGACCAAGATGGACGGCTGCGCCGCGATCTACCCGGCGATCTCCGCGATCTTCGTCGCCCAGATCTTCGACGTGCAGCTGGGCATCAAGGAGTACCTGCTCATCGCGTTCGTCTCCGTCATCGGCTCCGCCGCGACGGCCGGCCTCACCGGCGCGACCGTGATGCTGACCCTGACCCTCTCCACCCTGGGCCTGCCCATGGAGGGTGTCGGCCTGCTCCTCGCGATCGACCCGATCCTCGACATGATGCGCACCGCCACGAACGTGGCCGGCCAGGCGCTCGTCCCGGTGATCGTCTCCGCCCGCGAGAAGATCCTCGACCGCACGAAGTACGACAGCGCCACGGCGTCCGGCTTCGACGACGACATCGAGGTCTACGAGCACTCCCCGCGCGACGAGTCCCAGCCGGTGCCCGCCACCGTCTGACGTCCCCGGACCCGTCGCACCACCGACTGTGCCCCGCCCCGGACTCCGGGCGCGGGGCACAGTCGCGTGCCGAGGGCTGCGTAGGCTGAGCGGTGCACGACGTGTGGAGGAAAGGCGGCTGGGGTGGGCGGCGACGTGAAGGCCGGGGCGGTGCGGCAGAAGAGGATGCCTCGGGCCGAGCGGGAGCGGCAGATGATGGACGCCGCGGTCCGGGTGTTCGGGGAACGGGGCTACCGGGCCGCCTCGATGGACGAGATCGCCGATCTGGCGGGGGTCTCCAAGCCGCTGGTGTACCTGTACCTGAACTCGAAGGAAGAGCTCTTCACCGGCTGCATCCGGCGGGAGGCGGCGGCGCTGATCGCCGCCGTGCGGGCCGGGGTGCGGCTCGACGCCCCCGCGGACCGGCAGCTGTGGGAGGGCCTGACCGCCTTCTTCTCGCACACCGCCGAACACCCCGACGGATGGGCGGTGCTGCACAGCCAGGCGCGCACCGGCGGCGAGCCGTTCGTCGCCGAGGTCGGGGCGATGCGCGACGAGATCGTCGCGTTCGTGACGTCGCTGATCGCCGAGGCCGCCCGGGCCGCGCACGGCGATCCCGAGCTGGCCGAGCGGGAGGTGGCGGGGCTCGCCCAGGCCCTCGTCGGCGCCGCGGAGGCGCTCGCGGGCTGGGCGAACACGGATCCGTCCGTCTCCGCGAAGGAGGCCGCCGCCACGATGATGAACTTCGCCTGGGCGGGGCTCGGCAACCTGATGGACGGGCGGCGCTGGTCGCCCCGTTAGCCGCGGTCCGTCGACGGGCGGACCTCACCGGTGACGTGCACGCGCCCGCCCTTCGCCGCCCGCAGCTCGAAGGCCGGGCCCCGCGCCCCGTACGTCACCGAACCCGGCAGCAGCACCGGAGCCCGGAACCCGGCCCGTACGTGTACGGGCCCGTGCGCGCCGAACTCCGCCAGGCACCTGGCCACCGTCCACATGCCGTGGGCGATGGCGCGCGGGAAGCCGAAGAGGCGGGCGGTGAGCGGGTGGAGGTGGATCGGGTTGCGGTCGCCCGACACGGCGGCGTAGCGGCGGCCCAGGTCGGCGCCGAGGGTCCACTCCGTGAGCGTGGGCAGGGGTTCGGCCCCGGCGTCCTTCGGCGCCCCGGCGGCCGGTTCGGACGTCTTGTGGCGGGCCAGGTAGGTGCTGGTCGAGTGCCAGACCGGGGTGTCGGCGTCACCGCCGCGCAGCTCGGTCACGACGACGGCCTCGGTGCCGCGGTGGTGCGGCACCAGGTCCTCCGTCCTGACGGTCAGTTCGTACGGCCCGGTGGGGGCGAGGTCCTGGTGCTGGGTGATCTCGATCGACGTGTGGACGAGACCGAGCAGCGGCAGCGGGAACGTGCGCTGCGCCATCAGGCGCATCGCGAGCGGGAAGCCCAGGACGTGCGGGTACGTGAGGGGGAGTTCGTCGCGCTCCGTGGGGAACGCGCAGACCCGTTCGTAGGCGGTGAGGTGGCTCTGGTCGATCCGGAGCCGGGGGACGGTGAGGGTCGTTCCGTCGGGGAGCGGGGCGTTCGGGCGGGGCCGCTTGAACGGGGAGAGTGCGGCTCCGCGCAGCATCTGGGGGAGCAGGGCGGGCGGTGCGACGAGCGTGTGCCGGGTAGGCATCTGACTCCTTGTCCGTAGGGTTGAGGGTGGGTGGGCGCTGTTCGCGGGCTGCGGGTCTCGTCGTGGTTGCTCGCGCAGTTCCCCGCGCCCCTAAAAGCAGACTTCGGCTGCAGGCCGGTGGGGCTTCTCGCGCAGTTCCCCGCGCCCCTAAAAGCAGACTTCGGCTGCAGGCCGGTGGGGCTTCTCGCGCAGTTCCCCGCGCCCCTAGAAGGCATGCGCTGGGCCTTCCCCACGGGGGAGATGCCGCACCGCAGGTGCGCATCTCAGGGGCGCGGGGAACTGCGCGACCAGCCACGACGCGACCCGCAGTCCGCGACGAAACCCCGCACGGCAGACGCAGTCGGCGACCCCGCCCACCCGGAGGGATCACGCTCCGAGGAGCGACTGGCCGCACACCCGGACCACCTGGCCGTTGACCGTCCCGGAGCCGGGGGACGCGAACCACGACGTCGTCTCCGCCACGTCGACCGGAAGCCCGCCCTGGCCGAGGGAGTTCATGCGCCGCCCCGCCTCCCGGATGAACAGCGGAACCGCCGCCGTCATCTTCGTCTCGATGAAGCCGGGCGCCACCGCGTTCACGGTCACCCCGTGCTCGGCCAGCGCCCGCGGCGCCAGCGACCGCACGAGACCGACGATGCCCGCCTTGCTCGCCGCGTAGTTGGTCTGCCCGGCGTTGCCCGCGATCCCGGCGATGGACGCGGTGGCGACGATGCTGCCGCCGCGCCGCACCGCCCCCGCCTTCAGGAGCGCGTCCGTGGTGCGCAGCACGCTCGCGAGGTTGACCTCGACGACCGAACTCCAGCGCTCCGCGGGCATGTTGGCGAGCCGCCTGTCCCGGGTGATGCCCGCGTTGTGGACGACGACGTCCAGACCGCCGGGTGCGAACCCGGCGATCCGCTCGCCCGCGTCGTCCGCCGTGATGTCCAGCGCCAGGGCCCGCCCGCCGAGCCGCTCCGCGACCTTCGTCAGATCGGCCTCGGCGGAGGGGACGTCGAGCAGGACGACGTCCGCCCCGTCGCGGGCCAGGGTCTCGGCGACGGCCTCGCCGATGCCGCGCGCCGCGCCGGTGATCAGGGCGGTGCGCCCGGCAAGGGGCCGCGCCCAGTCGTCCGGGGACGCCGACTCGCCCAGCGCGGGCCCCACGTCGATCGCCTGGCCGCTGACGTACGCGGACCTGGGCGACAGCAGGAAGCGCAGCGTCGACTCGGCCGCCGGCGCCGCACCCGCGAGCCGGACCAGGTTCACCGTGCGCCCGCGGCCGATCTCCTTGCCGAGCGAGCGGACGAAGCCCTCCAGGCCCTGCTGGGCGGCGGCCTGGTGGTGGTCGTCGGGCGACGGCGGCGCGCCGATGACGACGACGCGGCCGCTCGCCGCGACCGACCGCACGGCCGGGTGCAGGACGGCGTGCACCTCCGCCAGGTCCGCCGGACCGCCGACCGCCGTGGCGTCCACGACGACCGCCGCGGGCCGCACGGAGTCGCCGGCGCCGGAGAGCGTGCCGCGCACGTCGAGGCCCGTCCTGGCCAGGATCGCCGCGAGCTCCTCCCGGTGCGCCGAGGTGCCCGCCGTGAAGTGCATCAACTGGCCTTCGAGAGCCGGGTGTTCGGGGCTCCAGCGGCGCAGGGGGGCGGGCTGCGGCAGGCCGAGGCGCCGGGTCAGGAAGCGGCCGGGGGCCGTGCCGGTGAAGGTCAAGTAGCGGTCGGCCATTGTCCAACTCCCTGTGGGGTCGTAAATTTACTTCGGAGTAAGGTTACTCAGTAGTCAGGAGTTGTCGAGATGGTACGTCCCGCGAGCACCCCGGCGCAGCCCCGCCGCGTCGCCGTAGTCGGCGGCAGCCGCATCCCCTTCGCCCGCTCCGACGGCCCGTACGCGACCGCCTCCAACCAGGAGATGCTGACCGCCGCGCTCGACGGTCTCGTCGACCGGTACGAGCTCCACGAACCGGGCGCCGTGGGCGAGTTCGTGGCGGGCGCGGTGCTGAAGCACAGCCGCGACTTCAACCTCGCGCGCGAGACCGTGCTCGGTTCGGCGCTGGACGCGCGCACCCCGGCGTACGACATCCAGCAGGCCTGCGGCACCGGTCTGCAGGCCGTCATCGCCGCGGCCAACAAGATCGCCCTCGGACAGACCGAGAGCGCGATCGCGGGCGGCTCCGACACCGCGAGCGACGCCCCGCTCGGCGTCAACGACGAGCTGCGCAAGATCCTGCTGGCCGCCCGCCGCGCCCGGTCCACGGGCGCCCGGCTCAAGGCCCTGGCCCGGATCAGGCCCCAGCACCTGGTGCCCGACATCCCGCGCAACGCCGAGCCGCGCACCCGTCTGTCGATGGGCGAGCACGCCGCCGTCACCGCACGCGAGTGGGGCATCGGGCGCGAGGCCCAGGACGAGCTGGCGGCCGCCAGCCACCAGCGCCTCGCGGCCGCGTACGACCGCGGCCTGCTGGACGGACTCGTCGTCCCGCACCGCGGACTCGAACGCGACCAGAACCTGCGGCCGGGATCGACGGTCGAGAAACTCGCCACGCTGAAGCCGGTGTTCGGGGTCAAGGACCCCAACCCGACCATGACCGCGGGCAATTCGACGCCGCTGACGGACGGCGCCGCCGTCGTGCTGCTGGCGAGCGAGGAGTGGGCGGAGGCGCGCGGCCTCGAACCGCTCGCGTACCTGACCGCGTACGAGACCGCGGCCGTGGACTTCGTCGGCGGGGACGTCACCGGCGGGGGCGGCGACGGGCTGCTGATGGCGCCCGCCCACGCCGTGCCGCGGATGCTGGAGCGGGCCGGGCTCGGCATGGAGGACTTCGACCTCTTCGAGGTGCACGAGGCGTTCGCCTCGCAGGTGCTCGCCACCCTCGCCGCCTGGGAGAAGGCCGGGCTCGCGCCGGTCGACCGGGACCGGCTGAACGTCGCGGGGTCGTCCCTCGCGACCGGCCACCCCTTCGCGGCGACCGGCGCCCGGATCGTCGCCACCCTCGCCAGACTCCTCGCGGAGCGCGGGGTGCCGGGCCGCGGCCTCGTCTCCGTCTGCGCGGCGGGCGGCCAGGGCGTGACCGCGATCCTGGAACGCCCCTGACCAGGCCCTAGGGAGCCTGCGGGTCCAGCTTCAGCATGGCCGCCTCGTCCGGCGAACCGGCCGGCGCCTGGTACGCCACCAGGCGCTGGCCGCCCGTCCTGGCCAGCTGCATGACCTCGTACGTGAGGGTCATCTCGCCCACCTTCGGGTGGGCGAACGTCTTGGTGCCGCCGCTGCGCTCGCACACGTCGTAGCGGTCCCAGATGCGCGTGAACTCCGGTGACTTCAGCAGGAGTTCACCGGCCAGCGCGGCCAGCTTCGGATCGTCGGGGTCGGTCCCCGCGATCGCGCGCAGATGCGCCACCGACGCGGTCACCGTCTCCTCCCACGGCACGTACAGCTCCCGGCCGACCGGGTGCAGGAACAGATAGCGGGTGATGCTGCGCTGGTCGGCCGGCCAGTCCCACAGACCCGGCATGAGCGCGCGGCCCCCCGGGTTCGCGGCGAGCACGTAGTTGTAGCGGCTGACCACGTACGCGGGCATCGGGCGCAGCGCCTCCAGCATCCGCAGCACCGAGTCCCGGACCGTGTCGTCCGCGGTGGGCTGCGGTTCGCTCAGCCGGCCCGAGGCCAGTTCGGCCAGGTCGTGGAGGCGCTCCAGGGGGTCGCCGCGCAGCATCAGGGCGCGGCCGATGGCGTCGATCACGGCGGTCGACGGGTTGGTCTCGCGGCCCCGCTCCAGGCGGGTGTAGTAGTCGACGCTGACCCCGGCGAGCGTCGCCAGCTCCTCGCGGCGCAGGCCCGGGGTGCGGCGCAGTCCGGTGCCGGCCGGCAGTCCGGCGTCGGCGGGGGTGACCTGCGCCCTGCGGGCCCGTAGGTAGCGGCCCAGTTCCGTGGTCTCTGCCATGAGGTCCATTCAACACGGCCGTCCGGCGGGGCGGGGCGCGGTGGGGGGCCGTGACAGGGCCAGGAACGCCGCACCCCGGAGGAACGCGGCCTGCCACCCGGCCGTCCGCACGGGGATCGTGGAGGTCGTTGCGGGCGGCCGGGGGTTCCGGTCCCAGGGGGTGCACGTCACCGGGCCGCGGTCCGGTCCTCCCGCCCACCCGCACGTCGAGACCCACCCGCACATCGCGACCGACCCGCGCCTGTGCCGACCTGGAGGCCCGAGTGACCATCGCCACCGCCACCACCCCCGCCGCCCGGCCCACCACCCGTGGGCGTGCGGCCACCGTCCGCCGGCCACCCGCCGTCGTCGCCCTGATCGCCGCGCTCCTCGGCTTCACCGTCATCACCATCGACGTGTCCGCGGTGAACATCGCCCTGCCGGGCATCCAGGAGTCGCTGCACGGCGGCATGACCGGGGTGCAGTGGGTCGTGGACGCGTACACCCTGATGTTCGCCGGTCTGATGCTGTCGGCCGGCGCGCTCGCCGACCGCGCCGGAGCGCGCCGCGCCTACGCCTGGGGCGTCGGCCTGTTCACCCTCGCCTCGCTGGCCTGCGCCCTCGCGCCCGGCATCGGGGCGCTGATCGCGGCGCGGCTGCTGCAGGGCGGGGCCGCGGCCGTCGTCATGCCCGCCTCGCTGTCCCTGATCCGGCAGGCCTACGAGGACGCGCGGCACCGGGCGCGGGCCATCGCGCTGTGGACGGTGGGCGGGTCCGTGGCGATGGCGGCGGGGCCGGTCCTCGGTGGTGTCCTCACGGAGACCGTCGGCTGGCGGGCCGTCTTCTTCCTCAACCTCCCCGTCGGCGCGGCGATCCTGCTGCTCCTCGTACGGGTCGCGCCGTCGCCGCGCCGGCCCGCGCCGCTCGACGTGCCCGGCCAGATCACGGCCGTGCTGGCGCTCGCCGGGCTGGCGTTCGCGGTGATCGAGGGCGGGCACGCGGGGTGGACTTCCGTACCGGTGCTCGGTTCGCTCGTGGTGTCCGTCGCCGCGGCGGTCGGCTTCTGGCTCGCCGAGAAGCACCACCGGGCGCCGATGGTGCCGCTGGAGATGCTGCGCGGGCGCATCGTCTCGGTGTCCCTCGCCGTCGGGTTCGCCGTCAACCTCGCCTTCTACGGGCTGGTGTTTCTGCTCGGCCTCTACCTGCAGCAGGCGCGCGGCATGTCGGCGCTCACCGCCGGTCTGGTCTTCGTGCCGCTCGCGGCGATCATCACGACGACGAACCTGGTGTCGCCGCGGATGGCCGAACGGATCGGCCGCCGGCCCGTCATCGTCATCGGCCAACTCGTCCTGGCGCTGGCCATGTTCGTCCTGCTGCCCCTCGACGCCGGTACTCCGTTGTGGCTGGTGATCGTGCTGCTGGTGCCGACCGGGCTGGGTGGGGCGTTCGCGGTGCCCGCGCTGACGGCGATGCTGATGGACGCCGTGCCCGGGCCGCGCGCGGGCACGGCCTCCGGTCTTCTGAACGCGCTCCGTCAGACCGGTGGGGCGCTGGCCGTGGCCCTCTTCGGAGCGCTGGTCTCCGACGGTCCGGCCGCCTCGTTCTCGCTCAGCGGGATGCGGGTCAGCCTGGTGGTGGCGGGAGCACTCCTGTGCGCGACGGCGCTCTTGGCGGGCCTACTCCTGCCCCGCGGGCCGGTGGGGGCTGGTCGCGCAGTTCCCCGCGCCCCTGAAAACCGACGGCGTCTGCCGAGCTGATCTCTCGTCACGGTCTGCGGCCCGGTGGGGGCTTCTCGCGCAGTTCCCCGCGCCCCTGGGGGCATGCGGCTTCGCCGCAGCCCCCAGGGGCGCCCATGAGATGGCGCACGAAGTGCGCATCTCAGGGGCGCGGGGAACTGCGCGAGCAACCACGACGCACCCGCAGACAACGACGAAAGATCGGGACCATCAGGGGCGCGGGGAACTGCGCGAGCAACCACGATGCACCTGCAGGCAGCGACGAGAGATCAGGTCCGTCAGGGGCGCGGGGAACTGCGCGATCGGCCACGACGCAGACGCACCCGGCGAACAAGCAGTCGTAGCTACGGCGAGGAGACCCGGTCACCCGTGGGCGCGGCTCGCGCGTAGCGGCCCGGGGGCACCCCCACCACCCGCTTGAAGTGCCGCGTCAGATGCGACTGGTCGAAGAAGCCGCACGTCGCGGCCACCTCCCCGACCGGCCCCCCGGCCAGCAACAACCGCCGAGCCCGATCGACCCGCCGAGCCATGAGGTACTGGTGCGGCGCGATCCCGTACGCCGCGCTGAACGACCGCACCAGATGCGCCGGATGAGCCCGCACCAGGGCAGCGGCCTCCGCCAGCCCGACGCCCGCCACCACCCGCGCATCGAGCAGCTCCCGCAACTCCGCCGCCACCCGCCGATCGGGCCCGGCCCGCCCCCGCCCACCCACCCGTGGCCGCAACCGCTCCCGCAACCGCTCCCCGACCAACGCGAGCCGCGCGGACGCCTCCAGTTTGTCGCCGGGATGCGCCAGCGCCGCGTGCAACCGGCCGATGCGGTCGCGCAGCAGCGGATCGGCCAGATCGGGCGTGTCCACGGCCGGGCCGATGAGCGAGTCGTCGAGGAGACCGGTGCCCGACTCCAGGTACAGGACCCGCTTGCGGAAGCCGTGCGGGGTCGCCGCCGAACCGTTGTGGGGAACCTGCGGCGGCAGCAGCGAGACGGTGCCCAGCGGCGTACCGTGCTCGTGCCGCTCCAGGTCGTAGCGGACCGCGCCCTCGTCGACGATCAGCAGCGTCCACGTGTCGTGCACGTGCATCGGGTAGGAGTGCCGGGTGAAGTGGGCGTGGAAGACCTCCGTGACGCCCGGTACCGCGGGGCGCCACGCGGTGATCTGTTCGCCGCCGGCCGCCATGCAAAGAACGTACAAGACCGGGCGGCCCCGCGGTCGGCAGTCTCGAGGCATGAGCACTGAGACCCCCGCCGCGCCCCCCGTCCGCTTCGACACGAAGATCGCCGTACTGCTCCGGGACGACCTGGAGACCTGGCAGCGGCTGAACGTCACCGCCTTCCTCGTGAGCGGCCTCGGCACGCAGCTGCCCGAGGTGATCGGGGAGCCGTACGAGGATGCCGACGGCACCCCGTACCTGCCGATGTTCCGGCAGCCGGTGCTGGTCTTCGAGGGCGGCAAGGAGATGCTGACGGCCGCGCACGACCGGGCCCTGCGCCGGGCGCTGCCGCGCGCCGTGTTCACCTCCGACCTGTTCGCCACGGGCAACGACCGGGACAACCGGGCCGCCGTACGGGCCGTCCCCGCAGCGGATCTGGACCTGGTGGGAGTGGCGGTGTACGGGCCGCGCAACGCCGTGGACAAGGTCCTGAAGGGGGCCCGGATGCATCCCTGACCCACCCGGCGCGGACCATCGATTGGCCCAGCCACAAGCGCCATGAGTTGCCTACTGGCAGTGGGCCAATGGCTCATAGCGTGGACGCATGCCGAACCGATCGCGCGTCCGTGCCCTCGCCGCCGCCCAGCTCGCCAACTCCGTCGGCGACGGGGCCTACTACGTCACCTCCGCCCTCTACTTCACCCGCGTCGTCGGCCTCTCGCCCACCCAGATCGGCCTCGCCCTCACCGTGGCGTGGGCGGTCGGCGCGGTGGCCGGGGTGCCGTTGGGCGCGGTCGCCGACCGGCGCGGGCCGCGGGGCGCCTCCGTGCTGCTGGCCCTCGGCACGGCGGCCGCGGTGCTGTCCTTCCTGGTCATCCGCTCGTACGCGGCGTTCCTGGTCGCGGTCGTCGGGTACGCGGTCGCGCAGTGCGGTCTTGCGGCGGCCCGGCAGGCGCTGCTCGCGGGGCTGGTGGACGCGGCGGAGCGGACCGGGGTCCTGGCCCGGCTGCAGTCGACCCTCAACGCCGGACTGGCCGTCGGGGCGGGCGTCGGCGGGCTCGCCCTCCAGCACGACACCCCCACCGGCTACCTCGTCGTGTTCGCGCTCGACGGCGCCGGGTTCGTGGTCTGCGCGCTGATCCTGCTCCGGCTGCCCGCGGTGGCGCCCGCCCCGGTCCGTACGGCGAAGGAACCCCGTCTCGCGGTGCTCCGCGACCGTCCGTACGCCGCCGTGACCCTGCTCAACGCCGTGCTCCTGCTGCGCATGCCGCTGCTCTCGCTGGCGGTGCCGCTGTGGATCGTCTCCCACACGGCAGCGCCCGGCTGGCTGGTCTCGGCGCTGTTCGTGCTCAACACCCTTGGCGTGATGGCCTTCCAGGTACGGATGGCGCGCGGTGTCGACGGTCTGCCCGCCGCGACCAGGACCGTGCGCCGCTCCGGCGTCGTGATGCTGGTGTCGTGCGCGGTGTTCGCCGCGTCGGCCGCGGGCGGCCTCGGCCCGTGGGGCGCGGCGGCCGTCCTGGTCGTGGCGTCGGTCCTCCAACTCGTGGGCGAGATGCAGCAGTCGGCGGGTTCCTGGCAGCTGGCGTTCGCCCTCGCGCCCGCGCACCAGGTCGGCCAGTACCAGGGCTTCTTCGGTACGGGGGTGCCGCTGGCCCGTACGGTCGGCCCGCTCGTCCTGACCGCGCTCCTGGTCACCTGGGGCGTGCCGGGATGGCTGGTGCTGGGCGCGGTGTTCCTCGCGGCGGGCGTGGCGATGGGCCCGGTGGCGCGGTGGGCCGAGGGCGCGCGCCCCGCGCCTACGGCAGCCCGGCCAGCCGCAGCAGTGCGGTGACCGCGGCCGCCCCCACGACCACCACGGCGAACGGCGCCCGCCGCCACGCGAGCACCCCGCCCACGAGCACCCCGGCGGGCCGCGCCCACCCGGCGAACCCGTGGCCCGCCGTCAGCGCCCCGGTGGCGAGCAGCGCGACGAGCAGCACGGTGGCGGCCTGCCCGAGCAACTCCTGGACGCGGGCCGGGAGTTCGACGCGCCCCTGGAGGACGGGACCGGCCAGCCGGAAGGCGTACGTACCGGCGGCGAGCACGAGCACGGCGACGAGCTGGGCGTTCATCAGGACCTCCGGGTGAGGGCGAGCCCGCCGAGCGCGAGCAGGACCGGCACCCCGGCGGGCAGGAACGGCGTGGCGGCGACCGCGATCGCCGCCCCGGCCGCGGCGGCCCTGCGCGCGCCCCGGCCGTCCCGCAGCGCGGGCAGCACCAGCGCGAGCAGCACCGCGGGGAACGCGGCGTCGAGCCCGAACCGGTCGGTGTCGCCGAGCGCGGACCCGGCGAGCGCGCCCACGAGGACGCTCACGTTCCAGGCGGCGAAGAGGCCGAGGCCGGACAGCCAGAACGCCCTGCGGCGGGCCTCCGGATCGGTCCGTGCGAGCACGAACGCCGCCGTCTCGTCGGTCACGAGGTGCGCCCCGGCCAGGCGTGCGGGCCACGACGTGCCGAGGGCGTCGGTGACGGCGAGGCTGAAGGCGGCGGTGCGCGTGTTGAGCAGCAGCCCGGTCGCGGCGGCGGCGACCGGACCGCCCCCGGCGGCGAACACCGCGACCGCGCTGAACTGGGCCGATCCCGCGAACACCAGCAGCGACATGAGGACCGGCAGCCACCAGGGCAGACCGCTCGCGACGGCGACGGCCCCGAACGACAGGCCCACGACGCCGTCCGCGAGACAGACGAGGGCGACGTCGCGCCGCAGTCGGCGATCGGCGGGGAGTGTTCGGTCTGTCGGGCCGAGTGTTCGTTGGACCGTACGCATGGCGTCAGCATGCGGCCGGGCCGTGGCGTTCGTCAAGCCGAACGAATGGCTAGGTGGAGCGAACGCCCGTAGAGTGAGTGCCGCCATGACCGACGCGCCCCCGCCCAAGAGCAGCCTGCCCCTCGACCGGATCGCCGCGGCCCTGCGCCGCGAGCGCGGCCGGGCCGGGATCTCCCTCTCCGAACTGGCCAAGCGGGCCGGCATCGCCAAGTCCACGCTGTCCCAGCTGGAGTCGGCGAACGGCAAGCCCACCCTGGAGACCCTGTGGGCGCTGGCCGTAGCCCTCGACGTGCCGCCGAGCCTGCTCCTGGACCCGCCCCGGCCGACCGTGCAGGTGATCCGCGCGGGCCAGGGCGTCACCGTCCCCTCCGAACAGGCCGACTACGCCGCGACCCTGCTCTCGGCCTGCCCGCCCGCCGCCCGCCGCGACCTGTACTGGCTCCAGGTCGAGCCGGGCAGCGCACGCGAGTCGGACCCGCACAACCCGGGCACCGTCGAGCACCTCGTCGTCGCCACGGGCCGGGTCCTCGCCGGGCCCCAGGACGACCCGGTCGAGCTCGGCCCCGGCGACTGCATCACCTACCCCGGCGACCTCCCGCACACCTGCCGCGCCCTGGAGCCCGGCACCACCTGCGTCCTGGTCATGCAGTACGCCTGACCCCCGCGGCGGCCCGGCTCACTTCTTCTTCGGCCGCAGCAACTGCTCGCGCAGCGCCGTGAGTTGATGGGACGTGCCGACGGCCCGGTCCTCGTCGAGCGTGGTCATCGCCAGCAGCAGCGCGTCCGCCACCACCAGCGCGGTCAGCGCCTCCGCGGTGAGCCCGGTGGGCGTGTGCGGGGCGGTCAGCACCGCGTCGACCCGGTCCCCGTACCGCTCCGCCAGCTCGTCCGTGACCAGGACGATCCGCGCCCCCACGGCCCGCGCCCGGTCGACCAGGATCCCCAGCTCGGCGAGATCGCGGCCCGGCTGGAAGACGACGACCGCGTCGCCCTGCCGCAGCCCGAGCAACTGGTCGGCCAGGGCGAACCCGGTCGCCCCCACGAACCGCGCCCGGCGCCCGATCCGGCCGAGCGCCAGCACCAGGTGCCGCGCGGCGAGTTCGGAGGCCGCCACCCCGTAGCAGTGGATCTCCCCGGCCTCCGCCAGGACGCCCACCGCCTCGCGCAGCGCGTCCCCCGGCGTCAGCCGCCGCGCGTGCTCGATCCGCTCGGCGGCCTCGTCGAACACCTCGCCCCAGATGCCGTCCAGGTCCCGTCCGACGTGCGCGATCCGCTGCTGGAGCCGCACCTCGGGCGCCACCGCCGAGGTCAGATCCGACGCCAACTCCCGCTTCAGCGCGGGCAGTCCGGCGTACCCGAGCCGCTGGAGCGTGCGCACCACGCTCGCGTTGCTCGTGCCGCTCGCCGTGCCCAGCTCCTGCGCGGACGCGAAGAGCAGCGACTCGGCCGGCGCGCTCACCAGGTACTGCGCCACGGCCCGCTCGGACGTCGACAGGCCGTCCCAGCGCTCGCGGACGACGGCCCGCAGCCGCGCGACCCCCTCGGTAATTTCCATTACAACTCTTGACTCCCGTGTGATGACCGTTACTCTCCTGGTCAACGCATTCCAAGTGGAGAGCATCTCGTAACCATCATTACAGACCGGTTGCGGGAACCTCTCCGTCGCGAGGAGAACAATGGCACCCCGGACCCTTCCGGTCATCGACATCAGCGGCGCCCCCCTCGACCGCGGCCGTCAGTACGGCGAGGCCGTACGGCCACGACTGCACGCCGCGATCGGCTACTACGAGGAGGCCTTCGGCCGCTCCGCGGGCCTCACCTGGACCCAGGTCACCGCCCGCGCCGCCCGCTGGCTGGAGCCCGTGCGGGCGTTCGCCCCCGAACTCCTCGACGAGATGCGGGGCATCGCCGACGGCGCGGGCGTCGACGTCCTGGACGTCCTCGCGCTCAACGCCCGCGGCGAGGTCATCTACGACCGCTCCTTCAAGGGCATGTCCGAGACGGCGGCGCCGGCCGACGAGGAACCCGCGGAGGGCTGCACGTCCTTCGCCGCCTACGGCGAGGCCAGCGGCGACGGCCACGTCTGGGCGGGCCAGAACTGGGACTGGCGGGCCGGCGTGGCCGACACCGTGGTCATGATCCGCATCGTCCAGCCGCCCAAACCGACCGTCATCATGCAGGTCGAGGCGGGCCAGGTGGGCCGCCAGGGCGCCAACTCGGCCGGCATCGCCCTCAACGCCAACGGCCTCGGCGGCCGCTTCAGCGACGCGATCGGCCTCCCGCAGACCGTCGTGCGCCGCGCCGTCCTCGACACCCACACGGTCACCGACGCCCTCGACGTCCTGTGCCGCACCCGCGCCCACATCGCCAGCAACGCCCTGCTGACCTGCCGCGAGGGCTTCGCCGTCGACCTGGAGACGACGCCCGCGGGCATCGGCTGGATGTATCCGACCGACGGGCTGCTCGTGCACGGCAACCACTACCAGGCGGGCGTCCCCGCCGCCCTCGCCGCCGACTACCGGCCCCTGTCGTCCGACTCCCTCGTGCGGGTGCCCCGCGCCGAACAGGGCCTGGCCGCCCTGCGCGGCTCCACCGGCCCCGACGAGTCCCGCAAGATCGTCAAGCAGGCCATGTCGGACCACCTGGGCCTGCCCGAGTCGCTGTGCACCCACCCCGACGCCCGCCGCCCCCTCGTCGAGCACTGGACGACGCTGGTCTCCTCCTGCGTCGACCTGACCAGCGGCGACTACCACGTCACGGCGGGCACCCCCTGCGACCGCGACTACCAGCACCTGCCCTGGAACCTCTACGACGGCCCGTACGGAGACCCCAGATGACGACGACCACCCGGCGGACCGCGACAGCGACCGCACTCGCGGCGGCCCTCCTCGCCGCCACCGGCTGCGCGGGCGCCGACCGCCCCGCGGACAGCGGACCCAGGACCTCCGCCGCCGACCTGAAGCTCGACGCCACCACCCCTGAGGCGAAGGGGAGCCTGTCGAAGGCGAACTGGCTGCTGGAGGACGAGCCCGACTCCCTCGACCTGGACACCCAGGGCTCCAGCGCGGGCCGCGTCGTCCTCACCAACGTCTGCGAGCGCCTCTACCAGCTCCAGCCCGACATGACGACGAAGCCGTTCCTCGCGCGGAAGGCCACGACCTCGGCCGACGGCAGGACCCTCACGCTCGCGATCCGCGACGACGTCACCTTCCACGACGGCACGAAGCTGACGGCCGACGACGTCGTGTGGTCGCTGGAGCGGCACGCGTCGAAGGACATGGAGCAGTCCGACGAGTTCGGCAACGTCACCTCCATGAGGAAGACCGGCGCCGACGAGGTCACCGTCCGCTTCGAGGAACCCGACGCCATGTTCCTCAAGGCCCTCGCGGGCGACGCCGGCATCGTCTGGAACAAGGCCCAAGTCACCAGGTCCGGCAAGGAGTTCGGCACCCCGGGCCAGCCCGACGCCTGCTCGGGCCCCTACGAACTCGCCTCCTGGAAGTCCGGCGACTCCATCGCCCTGCGCGCCTACGACGACTACTGGGGCGACAAGCCCCTCACCCGCGAGGTCGTCTTCCGCTGGGCCTCCGACAGCGCCCTGGTCAACGCGCTCAGGACCGGCGCCGCCGACGGCGCCTACGCCGAGTCCCCGAACACGGCCGCCGCGCTGCGCGCCGACCAGGACCTCGCCCAGTACTACGGACCCTCGACCGCGTCCCTGGTCCTCATCCCGACCGACCGCGGCGGCCTCGACGACCCGAGGATCCGCCGCGCGCTGTCCCTCGCCCTCGACCGCAAGGGCATAGCCGAGTCCGGCTACGGCGGCCTCGTGCAGCCGTGGGCCACCCCCGTCGGCTCCGGCGCCTGGGGCTACGAGAAGGCCGAGTTCGCCGCCGCCCAGAAGGAGTTGGACCAGGACGCGCCCGCCTCGCCGGACGCCGACGACCTCGCCCGGGCCGAGGACCTCGTACAGGAGGCCGGCGCCCCCACCGCCCCCGTCGTCATCGGCACCGACGCCAGCCAGGGCCGCACCGTCGTCGCCAACGCCACCCGCGCCGCACTCCAGCGCATCGGCGTCCGCGCCGAGATCAAGACGGTGCCCACCGCCCAGTTCGAGGAGTTCTACAGCGACCCGACGGCCCGCGCCGACATCGACGTGCTGGTCGGCGACTGGTACATCTCCAAGGCCGACCCGATGGGCTTCTACGACAACGGACTGTCCGACTCCTCCAACAACTGGGTCGGCTTCAAGGACGCCGCGTACGACAAGAAGGTCGAGCAGGCCCTCGCCACCCTCGACGACGCCAAGCGCGCCGCCCTCGCCGTCGACGTGCAGCGCACCTTCGTCGAGTCGGCCGTCTGGATCCCCGTCGCGCAGATCCCCACCATCCTCGTCCTCGACCGGAAACTGACCGGTCCGACCGCCTCCCAGGCCTACCTCTACTACCCGTGGGCCGCTCAACTCGGCGCGAAGAAGGGCTAGTCGAGGCCGCCATGTACACACCTCTCCAGCTCGCCCGCCGCCTCGCCCGCCGCCTGGCCGGACTCGTGGCGACCCTCGTCGCCGCCTCCTTCGTCATCTTCGCCGCCGTCTACGCCGCCCCCGGCGACCCCGCGGTCTTCCTCGCGGGCGGCCGCGACAAACTCACCCCCGAACGGCTCGCGCAGGTCCGCGCCCAGTACCACCTCGACGAACCGCTCGTCGTGCAGTACGGCCGCTGGCTGTGGGACACCGTCCACCTCGACCTCGGCCGGTCGTTCAAGTACAGCGACCAGGTCGCCGACCTGATCGCCGCCCGGCTCCCCACCACCCTCCAACTGGTCGCGTACGCCACGCTGCTGTACGTCGTCCTCGGCGTCGGCGCCGGCATCCTGGCCGCGGTCAAGCGCTCCACCTGGGTCGACTCGGCGGTGGTCGGCGGCACCACGCTCGCCGCCTCCGTCCCGTCGTTCGTCGCCGCGATCGCCCTCGTCTCGGTCTTCGGCGTCCAGCTCGGCTGGTTCCCGGTCACCGGAGCGGGCGAGGGCTTCACGGGCACGCTCCACCACCTCACGCTGCCCGCCCTCTCGCTCGCCCTCGGCGCGCTGGCGATCATCAGCCGCGTCACCCGGCAGTCCATGGCGGACGCCGCCGCGTCCGACCACGTCGAGGCGGCCCGCGCCTCCGGCGTCCCGGAGCGCGACATCGTCCGCCGCCACGTCCTGCGCAACGCGCTCGGGCCCATCGTCACCATGTGCGGCCTCGTCATGGCGGGCATGCTCGCCGGCACCGTCGTCGTCGAGACGGCGTTCGGCATCAGCGGCATCGGCTCCCTGCTGGTCAACGCGATCAACACCCATGACTTCCCGGTCGCCCAGGCCGTCCTGCTGCTGATGGTCACCGGATACGTCGTGGTCACCACGCTCGTCGACCTGGCCCACCCCCTGCTCGACCCGAGAGTGAAGGAGGCCCGCACATGACCGCGGCCCTGACCCTGGCGCCGGTGACCGCCCGCAGGCGCCCGCTGAGCGTCACCCTCGCCGCGGCGCTGCTCGCCCTCGTCGTGCTCGCGGCCGTCCTCGCCCCGCTCCTCGCGCCCTACGCGCCCGACGCCATCGACCTCTCCGCCTCCCTCGTCGGCACCGGCGCCGACCACCTCCTCGGCACCGACTCGTCCGGCCAGGACCTCCTGTCGCGCGTGCTGTACGGCGCCCGGAGCAGCCTCGTCGCACCGGTCGCGCTGCTCGCCGTCGCCGCCGTCCTCGGCGTGACGCTCGGAGTGCTCGCGGCCTGGCGCGGCGGCTGGGCCGACACGCTCGTCTCCCGCCTCACGGACGTGATGTACGCGTTCCCTGGGCTGCTCTTCACCGTCCTGATCATCGCGGTGTTCGGCGCGGGCATGACGACCTCGGTGCTCGCCCTCGGCCTGGCCTTCACCCCGACCATCGCCAAGTACACCCGCTCCCTCGCCCTCGCCGAGACCCGCAAGCCGTACGTCGACGCCTACCGCGTCCAGGGCATGGGCGGCACCCGCATCTGCGCGCTGCACCTCGTCCCGAACCTCGGCCGGTCGATCCTCGGCTACCTCGTGGTCCTCTTCGGCGAGGCCCTGATGTCCCTCGCGACCCTCTCCTACCTCGGCTTCGGCGCCCAGCCGCCGTCCTCCGACTGGGGCCTGATGGTCCAGGAGGGCCAGGCGGCCGTCGTCCAGGGCGCGCTGCTCCCGGCGCTCGTCCCGGGCACGGCCATCGCGCTGGTCGTCGTCTCCTTCAACGTCGTCGGGGTCTGGGCCGCCGACCGCCTCGGAAAGCAGGACTGACGATGCTGCTCTCGGTCAACGACCTCACGGTCACGGTCCCCGGCACGGCCCGCCCGCTCCTCGACTCGGTCACCCTGCACGTCGCCGAGGGCGAAGTCGTCGGCCTCGTCGGGGAGTCGGGCTCCGGCAAGTCGACCACCGCGAAGGCGGCCCTCGGCCTGCTCCCCGCGCACGCCACGACCACGGGCTCGGTCCGGGTGTCCGGCACGGACGTCCTCGCCCTCACCGGCGAGGAGCTGCGCCGGCACCGCGCCGCCACCGTCGCGATGATCCACCAGGACCCGCGGGCCGCCCTCAACCCGGTCCGCCGCATCGGCGACTTCCTCACCGAACGCGGCGCGACGAAGGACCAGGCGGCCGGACTCCTGGCCGCCGTGGGCCTGCCCGACCCGGCCCGCCGGCTGCGCCAGCGCCCGCACGAACTCTCCGGCGGCATGCTCCAACGCGTCGTCATCGCGGGCGCGCTGGCGGCCCGCCCCCGCCTCCTCCTCGCCGACGAGGCGACCAGCGCACTCGACGTGACGACCCAGGCGGAGATCCTCACCCAGCTCCGCGAGGCCCGCGCCACCCAGGGCGCCGGCCTCCTCTTCATCACGCACGACCTGCACCTGGCGGCGGCGTACTGCGACCGGGTCTACGTCATGTACGCGGGCCGGGTCGTCGAACAGCGCACGGCGAAGGCCCTGTTCGCCGCCCCCGCCCACCCCTACACCCGGGGCCTGCTGTCCTGCTCGCCCACCCTCGGCGAGACCCGCACCCTCACCCCGATCCCGGGCCGCCCCCCGTCCCTGTCGGACGCCTTCGACGGCTGCCCGTTCGTCAGCCGGTGCGGGGACGCGGAGGACGCCTGCGGCACCTGGCACCCGGAGCCGCACGGTCTGGCGGACGGGGGAGAGGTCACCTGCCGGCGGGCCCGGGCCGCGGCCGGTCCACCCCCGGTACGGCGCAACGAGAAAGAGGGGGCGAGCCCCAAGTGACCACGCAACCACCACTCCTGGACGTCACGGACCTCCGCAAGACGTACGCCCTCCCGGCGGGCGGCCGGCACACCGCGGTCGACGGCATCACCTTCACCCTGAACCCCGGCGGAGCCCTCGGCATCGTGGGCGAGTCCGGTTCGGGCAAGACGACCGTCGCCCGCATGCTGGTCGGCCTGGTCCGCCCGGACCACGGCACGATCGCGGTCGACGGCACCCCCCGACCGGTGAAACCCCCGCGCGGCCGCACGGCCCGCCTCGCCCGCGCCCGGCAGATCCAGATGGTGTTCCAGGACCCCTACGTCTCACTGGATCCGCGCCTCACCGCCGAGGCCTGCCTGCGCTCGGCGTTGCGGCTGCACAGCCGCGACGAGTCCCTGGCCACGGCGCTGCTCGACCAGGTCGGCCTCGGCGGGCGCGAGGCCGCGGCCCGCCCCCGCCACCTCTCCGGCGGCCAGCGCCAGCGCCTGGCCATCGCCCGCGCGCTCGCCGTGGACCCGCGCGTCCTGGTCCTCGACGAGGCGGTCGCCGCCCTGGACGTCTCCATCCAGGCCCAGATCCTCAGCCTGCTGGACGACATCCGCCGGGACACCGGCGTGGCCCTCGTCTTCGTCAGCCACGACCTGGCCGTCGTCCAGCACGTCACGGACGAGGTCCTGGTGATGCGGCAGGGCAGGGCGGTCGAGCAGGGCCCCACCCGCCGCGTCCTGACCGGGCCCACCGACCCGTACACCCGGCTGCTGCTCGCCTCGGTGCCGGGCGAGGGCTGGGACCCCGCGGACGCGGTCGCCGCCCGCGCGGCCCTCGCCTAGGGCCTGTACGGAAAAAGGCAGGAGCCCCGCCGCCTGACGGCGCGGGGCTCCTTGGGTACTGCTCTCGGTTCCGGATCAGAATGCGGCCATGACCGCGTGATCAGGAGAGATTAGGCGGGGGTGACGTTCTCCGCCTGCGGGCCCTTCGGGCCCTGGGTGACGTCGAAGGTCACGGCCTGGTTCTCCTCGAGGGAGCGGAAGCCGTTCGCGTTGATCGCCGAGTAGTGGACGAAGACGTCCGGGCCGCCGCCTTCCTGGGCGATGAAGCCAAAGCCCTTTTCAGCGTTGAACCACTTCACGGTTCCGGTAGCCATAAGCCCTCCTATGGGCCAAAGGGTCGCCCTGCTCCAGAACCTGCAAATGCACTTGCGAACAACTGCAAAAGTCTGAAAACGACGAGAGCCTGCGGTTACATGCTCCGCAGGCTCTGTACTGCAAGGGAAACCAAACTGCAACTTGCGGCGAGCCTAGCACGCGGGCAGCCGAATGCAATAGAGGGCAAGATCACTTCACCCGGAGGTTTGATGAGGCCCTGATGTGGGTTGACCGGTGTCGTCCACGACCCGGATCCTGCACCGTACCTCATGGGGTCTAGCCTCGCCGATGTGGACAATTCTCCCGAGACCTCCAAGGCCGCGCGGCGCATCCGGCCGCGCGTCGGCCACATCCAGTTCCTGAACTGCATGCCCCTGTACTGGGGCCTGGCCAGGACGGGATCGCTCCTCGACTTCGAGCTGACGAAGGACACCCCGGAGAAGCTCAGCGAGCAGCTGGTCAAGGGCGACCTGGACATCGCGCCGGTCACCCTCGTCGAATTCCTGAAGGCCGCCGACCGCCTGGTGGCCTTCCCCGATCTCGCCGTCGGCTGCGACGGCCCCGTCATGTCCTGCGTGATCGTGTCGCAGGTGCCGCTCGACCGGCTCGACGGCCGCCGGGTCGCCCTCGGCTCCACCTCCCGCACGTCGGTCCGTCTGGCGCAGCTGCTGCTCGCCGAGCGCGTCGGCGTACGGCCCGACTACTACACGTGCCCGCCCGATCTCGGCCTGATGATGCAGGACGCGGAGGCGGCCGTGCTCATCGGCGACGCGGCGCTGCGGGCCAATCTGCACGACGCGCCGCGGCTCGGACTCCAGGTGCACGACCTGGGCGCCATGTGGAAGGAGTGGACGGGCCTGCCGTTCGTCTTCGCCGTGTGGGCGGCCCGCAAGGAGTACGTGGAGCGGGAGCCGGCCATCACGCGCCAGGTGCACGAGGCGTTCCTCGCCTCCCGCGACCTGTCCCTCGACGAGGTCACCAAGGTCGCCGAGCAGGCGGCCCGCTGGGAGGTCTTCGACGAGACCGTCCTGGAGGAGTACTTCACGACGCTCGACTTCCGCTTCGGGACGGCGCAGCTGGAAGGCGTCACGGAGTTCGCCCGGCGTGTCGGACCGACCACGGGATTTCCCGCTGATGTGAAGGTCGAACTTCTCGCCCGGTGATCCCGGTGATCCGGTTCGGCGGCACCGGGAATTCCGCCCGGTGCCCCCCGGCCGGGGAATTCCACCGAAAGGTGATCGGTGAACGGCATTGCCGATTCCTGTAGGAACCGCGTGAAATCCGGGTGAACGTACGGGCATTCGCGCACCCGCACTACGCTGCTGGTGCGCGCGTGTCGCCGTGGGGTGTTCGGGGGAGGTTCCAGCATGCAGCCGCTTCAGGCCGATGAACCGACGACCGTGGGGCCCTACCGGCTCCTCGGCAGGCTCGGGCACGGCGGCATGGGCCGCGTGTACCTGGGCCGCAGCGCCGGCGGGCGGACGGTCGCCGTGAAAGTGGTCCATCCGCACTTCGCGCTCGACGAGGAGTTCCGGGCCCGGTTCCGGCGCGAGGTGGAGGCGGCGCGGCGGGTCGGCGGGGCGTGGACGGCGCCCGTGCTCGACGCGGATCCCGGGGCGGCGGTGCCGTGGGTGGCGACCGGGTACGTCGCGGGGCCCTCGCTCGCCCAGGCGGCCGGTGACGGCAGCGCGCTGCCCGAGCACTCCGTACGGGTCCTGGGGGCCGGCCTCGCCGAGGCGCTGGCGGCGGTGCACGGCCTGGGACTCGTCCACCGCGACGTCAAGCCGTCCAACGTGCTGCTGACCGTGGACGGACCGCGGCTCATCGACTTCGGCATCGCCCGTGCCACCGACGGCACGGCCTCCCTCACCTCGACCGGCGTCTCCATCGGCTCGCCCGGCTACATGTCGCCCGAGCAGATACTCGGCAAGGGCGTCACGGGCGCGGCGGACGTGTTCTCGCTGGGCGCGGTGCTCGTGTACGCGGCGACGGGGGAGTCCCCGTTCCCCGGTGACTCGTCGGCGGCGCTGCTCTACAAGGTCGTCCACGAGCAGCCCGAACTCGGCTCCCTGACCGGCGAACTGCGGGACGTGGCGGCCGCCTGCCTGGCGAAGGACGCCGCCGCGCGGCCCACCCCGCAGGAGGTCGCCGGACGGCTCGCGCCCGAGGGCGCGGCCCGGCTCGTCGCGGCGGGCTGGCTGCCCGGCGCACTGGTGGAGCAGGTGTCGCGCAGCGCCGTACAGCTCCTCGACCTGGACGGCACGCCGGCCGACGCCGTGGCCCCGTCGGGCCCGGTCGGCTTCAGCAGCCCCTCGGTGACCGGGGGCCCGGAACCGGCCGGGGTCTTCGGCCCGCCGGACCCGGCGTACGCACCGGTACCGGTGCAGCGGACAGAGCCCCCGTCGACCCCGTCGACCTCCGCGACCCCGCCCACGCAGGCCCCGCAGGACGCCAGGCCGGGCCGCCTCTCGGTGTCGGTGTCCGCGACGTCGTCCCCGCAGGGCCCGGACGGGCGGGGCCGCCGGGTGAGCTGCTCGGTGGCGCTCGCCGTGGCGGGGGCGCTGGCCGCGGTGACGGTGGGCGGGATCTTCGTGGTGAACATGCTGCCGGGCGGCGGCGACAGCGGGAACGACGGATCCGCGGGCGGCACCCGCCCAGCGGCATCGGCGTCCGCATCCGCGTCGGCCTCGACGGGCGCGTCCGTCCCGCAGTTCTACGTGGGCGCGTGGCGGGGCCAGGGGACGGCGACCGGGCTCGGGCAGGACCTGCCCGCGGGCACCTTCGACATCGTCGTCCGGCAGGCCGCGCCCGGGCAGCCGCTGGGAACGGTGACGCAGACCGACGCCCTGGGCGGCGTCTGCGTGGACGTCCTCACGCTCAAGTCGGCCACCGCGGACGAACTCGTGGCCACGGGACGGGGGAAGAAGGGCGGCGAGGCACAGTGTCTGCAGGGGACCCACCCGGTACATCTGCGGCGCGACGGCAAGGCGCTCCGCTTCACGTCGGACGACCCCAGGGCGGGGAACCCGCGGGCGCGTCTCGAGCGGGCGGACTGATGCGGCGGCACGGCGGCGCCGGCGCGGGAGGCGCGGTCCCGCACCCCGTACGGCCGACACCGGCAGGACCCG
>NZ_JASERH010000011.1:0-50601 GCF_030766975.1 Streptomyces sp. KL116D
CGTCGACGCGCTGCGTTCGAACAGCCGGGTCCGGGTCGAGCTGGACGGAGTCGATAGCTCGCGGAGGCCGACAACTGCGTCAAGCTCTTCGAGACCGGCCTGCCCACCCGCTACTACCTCGACCCCGCGACCATCGACTGGACCCGCCTGCGCCACTCGGACACGGTCACCCGCTGCCCGTACAAGGGGACGACGAGCAGCTACTGGTCCTTCGGACAGCGACACCGCCTCCCACGAGGACATCGCCTGGACCTACGACTTCCCGACCACCCACGTGCACCGCATCGCGGGCCTGACCGCGTTCCCTACAACGAGCAGTCGACCTGTACGTCGACGGCTTCAAGCTGCCCAAACCCGGGGATGCCGACGGCACTTCAGCCGACTAGTGCCGTGACCGCACGGGTGCACCGGGGTGGTGGTCGCGGCGGAACGACCCGGCAGAGGCGTCGGGCCACCGCCGGCTACCGCGGTGCCCAGGCCACGTGCTTCGGCGGGCCGGCCGGGCGGACGTCGACCAGGTCGAAGCCGTCCTCGTGGCGCACGAGATGCTGGACCCGGCCGAGGCCGGAGTCACGGACGAATCCGACCCACCTGAGCGTGGTCGCGTGGCTGAGAAGCCATCCCACGACGTCCATCGTCACCCGAAGTCGTCCTCGTGGATCCACGTCCGGACGGTCAGGCCCATGCTTCGCCGCCGTCCAGTGTTCGGCCGGTCCGTGGCACGGACCGGCAGGAGAACATCGCGTCCGTCGAAACGAACGGCCTCGCCGAGCCACCGTCGAAGAAGGGCTGCCAGGGACCACCCCATGACTCCCAGTCGGTCGACTTCAACTCGGCCGGCATGTCCGCCTGTCCCATGAGCCACTTCAGTCTCCACAAGCACCGGCTCGGGCAGGTCCGGGCGGCAGGTCCACCGCCAGGAACAGGTCGTAGTGGTCGCTCACCTCAGGGACACAGCCGCCGGCACCGGCGAGAGCATCCGCCGAGGCGGACGCCCTCTCGTAGCCGTCGCGGGCTCAACCCGGCAGTGCCCTGGCCCTCGCGTCACTTGCGCCAGAACAGGTGGTGCGTCACGCCGCTCGGGCTGGGCACGACCTTCCAGGTGGAACCGGTCGAGCAGGTGCCCGTCGGGGATTCCCCAGAGCCGCAGCCTGACCCGAGCTTCACCGGCGCGACCACCACGTGCACGTCGACGAGGCCGGCGCGTCGAGGAACTGCCGGACGGCGCTGACCGCCGGCCGAGCCGGACGTCCCTTGCCCTGCGCCGCTTCCCGCGCCTGTGGCGAGGACCGTCGCCGGGTCGCCGTCGACGAAGTGGGAACGTGGTGTCGGAGAGCGTGAACGACGGACGCGGGTGGTGGGTCAGACTAAACACCGGCGTGTGAACGGCGGCTCGTCCCCCCACCAGCCCTGCCACTGTGGTCCTGCCAGGGCCCGCGCTGGGGCCCGAACGTTGCGGCCCATGATCTCGGCACCGATGTTGTGAGAAGTCCTGCGTGAAGTAGCAGTCGTCGAGGCCCCGGCCGCCTCCCGCCGTCCGTGCGCCGGCCAGCTCGCCGTCGCGCCGGCCCAGGACACAGCGGCGCCGGGTCGACGGCGGCCGAAACGGACTTGCAGGCTCTGGTCCTCACCGGCACCGATGCCCGTCGCTGGAGAGATCGTGAGCGTTCATGACTTTCAGCAGCTTTGATTCGACGGGTTCCCTCGTCTGTTCCTGTCGTGTCGTCGTGCGGCGAGGCGCCGCACATCATGACGTCGAACGGGATGCCGCCGGATCACGACAGCAGCCACGCAACTCCTCTTCCGGGGACCGGTCGAGACGGTCCGTCCCATCGTTCCTTTCGCCCGACGCGTCACGCGTGACGGACATCCCGGTCTCAAGAGGGAAGGACCTACCGAACCAACCGCCCGAAAAGGACCGAGCCGCGAGGCGACATCGTTCTCGGGAGGCTCCGCCGCGCAGGACTTCGCCGACGCCACCATAAAGCCGCCGCCGCTGCTACGAGCTGGGCGTCGAGGGCGCCCGCAAGCTGCTGGACGACGTCCAGTCGGGACCCGTCGAGAAGCCCGACGTGGACGAGAAGTGGATCACCGTCCCCGCGGAGGTCGGCGACGTCCGGGTGCGCATCATCAAGCCGTCGGCAGCACGGGCGTCCTGCCCGTGATCCTGTACGTGCACGGCGGCGGCTGGATCCTCGGGAACGCCGGCACCCACGACCGCCCGTGCGCGAATCTCGCCGTGGGGCGCGAAGGCCGCCCTGGCCTTCGTCGAGTACGACCGCTCCGGCGAAGTACCCGGTCGCCATCGAGCAGGCGTACGCCACCGCCCGCTGGATCACCGCCCGGGGCGGCGACGAGGGACCCTCGACGGCTCTTCTGCCTGGTCGTCGCCGGTGACTCCAGTCGGCGGCAACATGAGCGCCGCCCTCACCCACATGGCCAAGCAGCGCGGCGACGTGACCTTCCTGCACCAGTCGCTGTACTACCCCGTCACCGACGCGGGCCAGGACACCGAGAGCTACCGCACCTTCGCCCACGGCCCGCACCTGACCGCGAAGGCCATGGAGTGGTTCTGGAACGCCTACACCACCGACCCGGCCGAGCGGAACCAGGTCACCGCGTCCCCGCTGCGCGCGACCCTGGAGGAACTGGCGGGACTGCCGCCGGCCTTCGTCGCCGTCGACGAGAACGACGTGCTGCGCGACGAGGGCGAGGCCTACGCGCGCAAGCTGATCCAGGCCGGTGTGCCGACCATGAGCGTCCGCTACAACGCCACGCTGCACGACTTCATGATGCTCAACCCGGTCCGCGGGACCCAGGGCCTCCACCACGGCGATCGAGCAGGCCGTCCACGTGCTGCGTGCAAGGCCCTCGGCACCGACTGAAGGCCCGCGGCACCGACTGAACGAAAGGCCACTCCCATGAGTGAACAGAAACCGACCGTCGTCCTCGTCCACGGAGCCTTCGCGGACTCCTCCAGCTGGAACGGCGTCATCGAGAAGCTCCAGTCCCACGGCCACCCTCGTGGTGTCCGCGAGCAACCAGCTGCGCGGCCTGAGCAGGACAGCGACTACGTCCGACAGCTCGTGGAGTCCCTGCCAGGACCCGTGGTCCTCGTCGGACACTCCTACGGCCGGTTCGGTGATCCAGCAACGCCGCGCGCGGACTCCGACCGCCCAGCGGCTGCTCGTCTTCGTCGCCGCCTTCCTGCCCGACGAAGGGGAGGCGCGGTCGACCTGTCCGGGAAAGTTCCCGGGCAGCACCCCCGGGAGACGCTCCGCCCCGTGCTCGATCACCCTCGCCGACGGCGGCCGGGCGCGACCTCTACATAGAGGAGGGCAAGTTCCACCAGCAGTTCGCCGCCGACGTCCCCGAGACGGCGGCGGCCGCGGCACGACCACCGCAGCGGCCGCAGTACGCCGACGCCGCGCTGGCCGAGGGCGCCTCGGCCCCGGCCTGGCGGGTCGTTCTCCTGTCCTGGGTCACTCGTGGCGACGGAGGACCGCAACATCCCGGGCAGGTGCAGATCTTCATCGGCCGAACGCGCGAAGGCCACGGTCGTGACCGTCGACGCCTCCCACGCGGTCGCCGTCTCCCCGCCCTGCGACGTCGCCCGCCTGGTCGACGAGGCGGTACGGGCCACCGCTTGAGCCGCTGGGCGCCGCGGCGCGGGTGCGCGTCACCGCGCCGCCTCGCGGCCCGGCCACTGCGGGCGCCGGGCCGCCGACTTCGGGAGCGCACCCAAAAGACGCATCAGAGAGCGTCACCAGGCGCATCAACGAGTTCGGGAGCGCGTCGCGAGCACGGAAGAGCAGGCCGCCTCGCGGGGTGGCCGACATAGAGTGCCTACCCGTACCGGGTGGCCCACCTCGGGTGCCGCCTGGCTGCGCTGTAGGCCGCTCTTCATCGCGCAGTCGGCGACTGACCCACCCGGCAGAAGAGGGACACCGAGACTGGTACCTCGACGAGCAGAAGAGAAGTACGTCGCGGGGATGGTGACGCAGCACATCGCCGACAGCATCATAGCGCGAGGCCGACACGGCCCGGCACCGGCGCTTTCCTGCGGTGGCTGCGCCGGATGCTGATCGCCATGGCCGCCCTGACCGTGCTGGACCTTCGTGGGCACCGTGTTCCTGGTGATCGCGCGCCCCCTGACCGGGAGCCGTGAGGAGCGAGCGATTTCGAGCCACCCGCAGGCACGGTGACCACCAGAGGTATCGTGGCCTGCGGAGGCGGCCTGTGGTGAGGGACGGGGCACGGACCGGGCTCATCGGGCGACGCGCCGAGCGCCCGTCCTCGACGGCGCCTGCTCGCGCAGGCCAGGAGGACGGTCACAGCGGCGTCGTCGTGGTGCGCGGGCGAGGCAGGCATCGGGAAGACCGAACTGCTCAACCACCTCGTCGGCCGGGCCGACGGCTTCCCGCGTCGTGCGGGCGGCCGGCGTCCAGTCCGGAAATGGAACTGTCCTACGCCGGACTGCACCAGCTCTGCGCCCCGCTGCTGTCTCACCTCGACGATCTCCCCGGGCCCCAACGCACCGCCCTGCGAACGGCGTTCGGCATGCGGGCCGGGGACGCGCCCGACCGGTTCCTGGTCCGGACTCGCCACGCTCAGCCTGCTCGCCGCCCGCCGCCGACGAGCCCCTGCTGTGCGTGGTCGACGACGCGCAGTGGCTGGACCGCGTGTCCTCCCAGACCCTGGAGTTCGTCGCACGCCGCCTGCCCAGCTCGCCGAATCGGTGCTGCTGGTCCTCGGCCGTCCGCGAGTCCGGCCCCCGCGAGACCCTGGCCACCCTGCCCGAACTCTTCGTCCACAGCCTCGACGAACAGGACTCGGCACTCCTCCTCGACTCGGTCGTCACCGGCCCGCTCGACCCGCTGGCACGGGACCGGGATCGTCGCCGAGACGCGCGGCAACCTGCTCGCCCTGCTCGAACTGCCGCGCGGCCTGACCGCGATGGAGATGGCGGGCGGCTTCGACGGCCCGGCCGCCCGCCCGCTGGCCGGCCAGATCGAGGCGGGCTATCTGCGCCGCATCCAGGCACTCCCGGCCCGAGGCACAACGCCTGCTGCTCGTCGCCGCCCTCGAACCGGTCGGCGACGTCGCGCTACTGCGGCGGGCCGCCGAACGCCTCGGCATTCGGTGGACAGCGCCGTCACGCAGGCCGAGGCATCGGGCTTCTCTTGATGCTGGTACTTCTGTCTGCTTCTGGTACCTTGGTCTGCTTGGTGGTGCAATTACGTTGCTGGATGTCGAGGGAATGCTGCTGCGTGTACTGCGTTGGGCTGAATTGATTGATGCGGGATTCTGACTCCTGGAATGCTGGGTGTGGTATTCTGGCGAGTGCGGGCGATGGAGCTTCCGACCGAGCCGTCGCCGCGAACTCGAAGGATCCGCCGGCCGCGCCCACTGCCGCGGGGGCCTCGCGGCCGCGGCGGCCTTCCGTACCCGGCCAGCGAGCTGACCCCGACGCGGGCCGGCGCGGAGCCAGGACCCTGGCCGCCGCCCAGGCCAAGTACCAGGCGGGCGTTTACGACACCGCGCGCGACCTGGCCTAGATTAAATTCGGCAGAACCGTCGCGATCGGCCGGGCGAACCTGCTGCGCGGCCAGATCACGGCTCGCGGCCCGCAGTGCTACGGGCGCCGGACTGCCCTCGCTGCTCGAAAGCGGCCCGGCGAAGCCTCCAGCCGTACGACCTCCGAAACTGGCCCGCCGGACCTACCGGGACGCCATCTACGCGGCACTGACCGCGGGCCGGCTGGCCTACGGGCGGGGTCCGCGACGCCGCCGAGGCCGTGCTGAGCGATGCCGGCTGACCACGCCGACCGCGAGGACCTCCACACTGCTCACCGGCCTGCGTCGCGGATGGTCACCGAGTGGGTACGCCGTGGAGCGCTCCGCTCGTCCTCGACGCCGTGCGGGCGCTTCCGGACGGACCGCCGCACGCCACTGCCGAGACGCCCTGCCTGGCTGCGTCGTGTTGCCGCACGGCCCACAACGTGCGTGGGACTTCGCGCCACCGCGCCTGGTCCGGGCTCTCCGCGCCTGGTCGACCTGGCCCGGGAGGACGGAGCGCTCGCCGTGCTTGCCCCTCCGCCCTCCCGCTGCGGTTGTCGAACCGCGTTCGCAGGGTGATCTGCGGGCCGGCGACTCCCTCCTGGTGGAGGCCGAGGCGATCGGCGAGGCTCGGCAGCTGCTTCTTCGCTCGCCACGGAGCACTCGTCGTGGGCCCTTCAAGGGACGGGGGCGTCGGTGAGAGGGCGGATCGCGGCCGTCTACTGCAACGATCTGCTCCAGGCCGAGGCAAGGTCACTCACCGCCGCGGTGGGCGGAGGCGGTCCGATGCAGCGGCCTCGGCCGCTACGAGGGAGGCCTTCAGCGCCGCCGAGCGCGGCTGCGAGAACAGGAACTCGGTCTGTCACTGCAGTCCAGGGTGGAACTCGTCGAGGCGGCCGTCCGTCTCGGCCGGACCGCGCGCGCGACCGAGTCGGTGCGCACCTATCGAGGAGATCGTGCCGGAGTCAGCGGCACGCCCTGCAGGCGCTGGGCACCTCGGCCGCCGTCCGAGCCCTGAGTGGCCGAGGGCGCAGCCGCCGAGACCCTGCACCACCAGGAGGCGATCGATAGCGCTCGACCTGGCCCGGACCCGCATGGATCAGTGCCAGGGGCCCGGCTCCCGCTACGGCGAATAAGCGCTGCGCCGTGAGCGGCGCCGCGGATGCGCGAACCCGGCTGGGCGAGGCGTACCCAGGAGATGCTCGGCGACGCGGGAGCTCGAGGCGCCTCGCGGAACGCGCGCGACGGGAAACTGCGGGCCGCCGGGGCGAAGGTGCCGCGCGGACCGCGGCGACGTCGGTCACGTTCACCGCGGAAGGAGGCCGGGTCACTCGCGCGGCTGGCTCCGGGACGGGTTCACGAGGCTGAGATCGCCGCGCTGTCTTGTCCCTCAGCCTGCACACGGCGCGAATGGCATTCTGCGCAAGGTGTTCGCGAAGC
The DNA here is from genome assembly GCF_030766975.1 of Streptomyces sp. KL116D. Classification (NCBI taxonomy): domain Bacteria; kingdom Bacillati; phylum Actinomycetota; class Actinomycetes; order Kitasatosporales; family Streptomycetaceae; genus Streptomyces; species Streptomyces sp. KL116D. The sequence continues at coordinate 6,999 of NZ_JASERH010000011.1, forward strand.
TGGGGATCTCCTCCGCAAGTGAGATCGGCTCCGTGGGACTTGACGCCCTGGCGACCGCGTCTCACGATCCGGCCGCGCTCGGCTCCACGCCGACAGCGGTCCGGCGGGAGACGTCCTCGGGCTCCGCCGGCAGCGGGCACGGTGACGATCTGATCCAGATCGTGCGTCGTGCAGCCGGTGCACGGGACGGCGCCCGGCCGCCGCCGGCAACCGGCCCCCGCTGGGCTGTCCAGTTCACCGGTCAGCCCCACGCTGCGATGACGATGCGGCCCTGCCGCCGCCGAACCGCACGGCCACGTCCACGCGGTCGAGCCACGACGCCGGTCCGCCAGCGCCCGCGCGGGCGTGGACGGCGCGATCCGAGCGCGGCCAGGGCAGCTCTCCGGCGTGGGTCCCGCGTCGGCGCCCGCGGGGCTCCGGCTCGTCGGCGGTCAGCACGTGGGTGCCGATCGCGACGGGAACAGAGTGAGACCGCTCGCCCTCGGCGACACGGAAAGCGAGGCGCGCGTGATCACGGGTCTTCTCCTCTCGGCCGGGATGCGGGACCGCGACGGAACGTGTCCCCGTCACACAAGACCGTGGTGACACCGGACGTGTGACAGCCGACTCCGCGCGTGTGACGGCCGGGCCCCGTGGTGAGCGCCGCGTCCGCCCTGCTCGGCGGCCGCCGGTCACAGCACGGTGTCCAGGGACCGCCGGGAGGTGATGCGAGCTTCGCGTACACCTTCCCGCAGGTGCCACTCACAGTGTGCGGGCTCAGGAACAACTGGGCGCCGATCTCGAGTTGGTGTCCCCGTCCCGGGCCAGCCGCGCGATCTGGTGCCTCCTGGGTGGTGAGGGCCTGCCGCCGCGTCGCCGTCGCGCCGGACCACCGTGTCACCGTCGCCCGCAGCTCGCGGACCGTGCGGTCGGCGAAGGCCTCCGCGCCGAACCGGGTGAACAGGGCGTGCGCCGCGTGCAGTTGCTCCCGGGCCTCGCCGCTGCCGGCCTCCCGCCGCAGCCACTCCCCGTACAGCAGGTGCGCCCGGGCCAGCTCCATCGCGACCGTGGTGCGCCCGAGCCGGTCGATCGCCTCGCGGTACCGTTCCTCGGCCTCGGCGCCCTGGCCGAGCAGCGCCCGGGGCGTGCCTGGACGCCCAGCGCCCAGTCCGTGCCGGCCGCGTCGGTGATCCGCACGAGCCGGTCGAGGGCGGTGCAGGGCCTCGTCGGGGCGGCCGCGCGCCTCTCGGCCTCCACCAGCTCGATCGGTCCCCAGCTGGCCGCGACCAGGTCCTGCGGATGCGCTCGCCGCACGGGCCGCGTCGGACGCCTCCTCGAACCGGCCGAGTCCGTTGAGGAGCACGGCCTCGGCCCGTCGCGCTATGGCCACGCCGATGCCCTCACCGCGTCGCACGGCGTTCTCCAGGCCCGTCTTGATCAGCGGCAGCCTCGCCCGCGCGTCCCTGCCAGGCGACGAGTGACATGGTGCCGAACGGTGCGAAGCTGCCGCCGACCGCTTCCTGGACGCGGGTGATCTCCGCGACGAGGAGGGCGGCCTCGGCCAGTTCCCCGGCGCAGGTGTGGACGACCACGCGTGAGTTGAGGGCGAGCGGCAGTTCGGCCAGCGCGCCGACCGTGCGGGCGGTCCGTACGTGGCGTGCCGCCAGCTCCGTCCAGCTCTGTCGTCCCGCATCTCGGCCGCCAGCGCCGAGACGAGCCACGACCAGCGCAGGATCTGCTCCGGGTCGGCACTCGCGGAACAGGCGCAGCACGGTGTGCGCGGCAGGCACCGCGGTGCGGTAGTCGTCGGTGAACCGTGTCGCCAGGGCGTCCAGGGCACGTCGGCGGTGCGCGTCGTCCCGGTGGGGGCCGATGGGGTCGACGGGGCGCGGCGCGCGGCTGTTGCCACCGCGCGCGTCCGCGCCGGAGGCGAGGCGGCCGGCGAACATGGCCGCCGACAGGGCGTCCAGGAAGGTCTCGTGGGCCAGGGCGGTGTCGATCGGCAGCAGACTGCGTGCGGTGCCGAGCAGCAGGGCACCGCTTCGTCCATGCGTCCCGAGGCGAAGGCGATCTGGGGCCTGGACGAGGTCGGCGCGGGCGCAGTGATCCCTCGTCGAGGGATCACGCTGCGGGCCAGCGCGGCGAGTTCGCGGGCCGCGGTGGGCGCACCGCGCGGATCTTCGCCTGGGCCGCGGCGAGGGCCCGGGTCGCCTTGCGCGGCGGGTGGGACGTCAGGACGGCCGCGTGGGCGAGGAAGGCGGCCGCCGCGGCGGTGGCGCGCGCGCCGCCGCCCGCTCCGCCGACGCCTCCAGTTCGGCGGCGATCGCCTCGTCCGGACGTACCGTCGCCCGCGCCAGGTGCCAGGCGCGCCGGTCCGGGTCGACGGCGCGGTCGGTCACCTCCGCCAACACCCGGTGGGCCTCCCGGAGTTCCCGCGAGGCCGGCCGAGCGATAGACGGCGGAGCGCAGCAGCGGGTGCCGGAACCGGACGAGTGCGCCGACGACGAGCAGCCCGTCCGCCACCGCCGGGTCGATCGCGTCCGGGCCGATGCCCAGCTGCTCGGCGGCGCGCTTGAGCGAGGGCCACGTCACCGATCGGCTCGGCGGCGGCGACGAGCAGCAGGCGTCGGGTCGAGGCGGGCAGGGCCTGCACCCGCCCGAGGTAGCTGCGCTCGATGCGGCCCGACACCGGGCCGGGACCGCTGCGGCGGAGTCCGTCCGTCGTTCCCATGTCGGGTCGGTCGTGCGGCAGTTCCAGCAGGGCGAGCGGGTTGCCGCGGGCCTCGGCGAGGATGCGGTCGCGGACCTGGGCGTCCATCGGGCCGCCGACCGACACGCTCAGCAGACCGCGGGCGTCGGTGTCGTGGAGGCCGTCGACCGTCAGCTCGGGCAGGCCCGCCAGCTCGTCGCGGCCCCGTCGCTCACGGGTGGCGAACACCGGGGCCAGGGGTTCGGCGAGCATCCGCCGCGCCACGAGACGCCCAGGGTCTGCGCGGAGACCCGGTCGAGCCACTGCGTGTCGTCCACGAGGCAGAACAACGGCTGCTCGGCGGCCCGTCGGTGAGCAGTCCGAGCACGGCGATGCCGACGAGGAACCGGTCGGGAGGCGGGCCGTCGCTCATCCCGAACGCGGTCGCCAGGGCTTCGCGCTGCGGCGGCGGAAGACGGTCGAGGCGATCGAGGGAACGGGGGCGCACAGCTGGTGCAGTCCCGCGAACGGCAGCTCCATCTCCGACTCGGCACCCGCCCCGCGTGCGACGCGGTGCCGGGAGACACGGGCCTCCAGATGGTCCAGCAGGGGCGGACTTCCCGATCCCCGCGTCGCCCCGCAGGACCAGCGCGGCGCTCCGTCCGGCCTCCACGTCCGCCGCCAGGGCATCGAGAACCTGCCGCTCACGGCGTCGGCCGCGCAGCTGTCTCCCGGACCGTCCCCGTTGCTCACCTTGCCCCCTGCACGAAAGGGAGCATAACAACGCTCCGGCGGCCGGGACCGCCGTGGTCGGCCGCCGGAGCGACCAGGGAGCGCCACGGATCAGGGGAGTGACGTGGATCATGGGTCGAAGGCATGGATGCCGTGCGGCGACGGGTGTTCCCTGGCGGCATGAACGAAGAACACACGGTTCCTTCCCGGCCTCCTCGACGAACACACCGTTTCCTCTCCGGCCCCGTCCCACTGGATCGACGGCCGTGCCGTCCGCGGTACCGGACCGCTGATCGACGTCGTGAATCCCGCCGACGCGTCGGTCGTCGCCACGCTCCACGAGGGCACGGCCGAGTGAGGTGGACCTGGCGGTGTCCGCCGCGCTCACCGCGTTCGAGGTGGGCGTCGACGCCGGTGGAGCAGCGGGCGGCCGTCATGCGGCGGTTGGCCGAGGGCCTGGAGAAGCACCACGAGGAACTGGCGGCCACCATCACCCCTGGAGATGGGCGCGCCGATCAGCTTCTCCCGGCAGGCGCAGGTCGGCTTCCCGGTCGCCTCGATCCTGGCCGCGGTCGAGGCGGCGAGCAGTTCGAGTGGACGTCCGTGGTGGCGAACTCGCTCGTCGTCCGCGAAACCCATCGGCGTGGTGGGCGCGATCACCCTCGTGGAACTTCCCCGCTCCAGCAACTCGGACGCAAGGTCGTCCCCGCGCTGCTCGCGGGCAACACCGTCGTCCTCAAGCCGTCGGAGCTCTCCCCGCTCAGCGCGCGGGACGTTCGCCGGCATCGCCACCGAAGCCGGTCTGCCCGACGGTGTGTTCAACGTGGTGCAGGGCACGGGACCGGTCGTCGGCGAGGCACTCGCCCGGCATCCGAAGGTCGACATGATCTCCTTCACCGGATCCACCCGGGCCGGCCGTGCCGTGTCCGTCGCCGCGTCCGGCACCGTCAAGCGGGTCGCTCGAACTGGGCGGCAAGGCCGCCCATCATCATCCTTCCGAGGCCGACCTCGACGCCGCCGTCACCCGCGGCCTGGCTGCTTCGCCTGGGCCCAACGCCGGTCAGGCCTGCGGCGCCTACGTACGGATGCTCGTACCCGAAGCGCTCCAGGAGACCGTGGTCGGGAAGCTGCGGGCCGCGGCCGCGGGTACGTCGTCGGCGACCCCCGCCGACGAGGCCACGCGGATCGGCCCGCTCGCCTCGGAGACCCAGCGCCGGCGCGTCGACGACTACATCCGCCGCGGCATCGCCGACGGCGCCACGCTCGTGGTCGGCGGCCCCGGCCGGCCGGCGGGCTCTGGACACCGGCGCCTACGTCAGGCCCACGATCTTCGCCGACGTCGACCCGGCGTCGGTCATCGCCCAGGAGGAGATCTTCGGCCCCCGTCCTCGTGGTCATCCCCTACGCCGACGACGACCACGCCGTGGCCATCGCCAACGGCACCGTCTACGGGCCCAACGGCGCGGTGACCGGCGACGAGGAGCACGCCATGGCGATCGCCCGGCGCCTGCGCGTCGGCCAGGTCGACGTCAACGGCGGGCCGCACAACTTCCAGGCGCCCTTCGGCGGGCTACAAGCAGTCCGGCAACGGCCGGGAGATGGGCCGCGCCGGTCTTGAGGAGTTCCTGGAGACCAAGGCGATCACCCGGTGAGCCGGCCAGGTACCGTCCCACGGCGCGGACAACCCGCACAAAGCGCACGGAGCGCACGGAGGGGGACGACGCGGCCCACGACCGTAGAACACACCGTGTCAGGGAATGCGCCGTCCTGATCACACCGTTCACCTGGGCGACAGATGAGTCAGGACGGCGCACGTGTGCCGGCGGAGAGGACAGCGATGGCGGACCGAGCAGCACTGGCAGCATTCCTCCGCCCGTCGCGAGGCCCTCCAGCCGGAGGACGTCGGCCTTCTCCCGCGGCCGCCGCAGGCGCTACCGGCAGGCTGCGCCGCGAGGAGGTCGCGGCGCTGTCCGACCTGTCGGCGGACTACTACGGCCGCCTGGAGCAGCCGCGGGGCCCCCACCCGTCCGGGCAGATGCTCGCCGCGCTGGCCCGCGGTCTGCGCCTGTCACGGGAGTGAACGGACCACCTCTTCCGGCTCGGCGGCCACGCCGTGCCGGGCCGTGAGCAGCTCGGGGACCACGTCGACCCGGGGATGATGCGCATCCTGGACCGGCTGGAGGACACCCCCGCCGTGGTGATGAACCGCCTCGGGGAGACGCTGCGGCAGACTCCGCCCGGCCGTGGCGCTGCTGGGCGACACCACGGCGTACAGCGGACTGGCGCGCAGCGCCCCCTACCGCTGGTTCACCGACCCCGCGGCGCGCCTGATCCGTCCGGAGAGCGAGCACGCGGAGCACAGCCGTCTCCTGGTGGCCGGCCTCCACGACGCCTACACCCGCGACGGCGCGGGCTCGCGGGCCGCCGACCCTCGTGGACGCGCTCGTCGAGGAGAGCCCCGAGTTCGCCGGCATCTGGCGGAGCCGCCCTGTCCTGAGCCCGTGTGCGCCCCAAGCGGTTCCTCCACCCCGGCTCGGGACGCTGGACCTGCACTGCCAGACCCTGGTCGACCCCGACCGGTCCCAACGGCTCGTCGTCTTCACCGCCACCCTGGAAACCGAGAGCGACACCAACCTACGGCTGCTGTCCCTGCTGCCCGATCCCGTGTCACAGAACCGGGCCCTGCACGGTCGTGCTAGCGTATGAGCCAGTCCTTCCGCCCCGGTCACCGGCCCGGCTGCGGCGGCCCCCGCGTCGGCCGAGACGTCCCGCATCAGCTCGGCGATGTGGGTGAGTGGGCGGCACGGGCTCGCGCCGCACCCCGGCGGGCCGGGGACCACACCAGAGTGACCGTCAGATCGGGGTCGACGTCGGGGGTGGTCGGAGCGGTGGTGGCTGCCCCGTCTCCGGCGCTCCCGCGCGCACTCCAGCGTCGCGCGGGCGGCGAGCAGCGTGGACCGGAGGTCGTAGGCGTACGCGAGGTCCTGAAGCCGCCGATGTCGATGTGCACCTCGACGCGCGCCGAGCGGGCCTCGACTCGGCGAGCGCGGCGAGTCCGGCGGTGAGCCCGGTCTCGTCGCGCACGACGCCCGCGTGCTCCGTCATCAGGTGCCGCACCGACCGCAGCAGGGCGCGGACGTTCTCCTCGCCGTCGGCGGCCAGCAGACGGGACACGTCCGTCTCCGCGGCCCGCACCGCCGCGGGCGAGCGCTGCTGGACGGCGAGCCCGGCCGAGTACTCCGCCGCGGCCCGGCCCGCGATCCGGCCGTACACGAGAGTTCGGCCCACGCGTTCTCCTCCAGCCGGTGCGCGCCGTGCAGTCCGCCGGCCGGCCTCCCCTGATCACGTAGAGCCCGTGGACGTCGGTGCCGTGGTCATCGGGCCGCATTCCGGACGCCGCCCAGGGAGTACTGGGCGGTCGGCGCGCGACCTCGACCGGATCGCGGGTGACGCCGAGCGTCTGCACGTCGAGCAGGGTCCGGTGGACGTGCGGCAGCCGGGTCAGGACGGTCTCTGCGCGGGAGGTGGGACAGGTCGAGCCACACCCCGCCGGCCCGGGTGCCGCGGCCCTCCTTGATCTCGGTGTGGACGGCCGCCGCGACCCTGTCCCCGCCGCAGCGCTCCATGCGCTCGGAGTCGTAGCGCGCCATGAACCGTTCACCGAGGTTGTTGAGCAGCACGGCGTTCCCTCGTCGCGGACCGCGTCGTCGACGAGCAGCCCGGCCGCGTGCTCGGGTCCGACCCAGTCCGAGGGGATGGAACTGCACGAGTTCGGGGTCGCGCAGCCGGGCGCCCGCCTCGGTGGCCAGGCGGAAGGCGTCGCCGCCGCTCTCGTCGCGGCGGGACGACGCGCGCCGCCAGATGCGCGTGCCTGCCGGCCGCCAGGATCACGGCGTCGGCGTGCACGCGGTAGCGCGAGCCGTCGGCGAGGCCGAATCCATAGGCACCGAACACCGTTCCGTCGTCGACCAGGAGCCGGGTGACGTACACGCCGGTGAGGACGGGGATGCCGAGCTCGGCGCGCGGGCCTGCAGCGCCCGGTGCACCCCCGGCCTGGTCCGTTCGCCGCGCCCCGCGTCCTGGAAGCCCCGGTCCGCGTGGCGGGCGACGATCTGGGCGGTGCGCGGGTCGGCCAACAGGCAGGCCCTCCCGCAGCGTTTCGGCGGCGTGCCGCTGCCACCTGTCGTCGCCTGGCCGATGGCCATGCGCGGGGCCCACGGAACCCGTGACGGCAGAGTGCGCCGTCGTCCGTGCGCTCTGGACACGGCGATGACCGCGACACCGGCCTCCTGCGACCTCGATGGCCGCGCGGAGACCTGATGCACCGGCTCCCATGACGAGAACGGATGTGGCGAGCTGGTGTCCGAGCGAAGACACGGGGGACCTCTGCGGCGGCGGACTGACGAGATCATCGGCACTGGTCGACCGGACAGCAGGCGGTTTTGTGACAGCTCCCGGCGACTTTCCGACGTGGAGACCGTCACATCTCGACAAACACACAGGGTGTGTGCCCTTACGGATATCGTTACAAGCGCCTGTTCCGACCATGTTGTGGGACCCTTTCGTCCCCAGATGTCCCTGAGGAGCCGCCCCGCATGATCGCCAGCCCGCTTCCCGACCTGGTCGGCCGGCAGCGCGAGTGCGCGGCACTCGACGCACTGCTGGCCGGTCTGAGCGAAGGCGGGTCCAGCACCCTGGTGGTCCGCGGCGAGGCCGGCATGGGCAAGTCGGTGCTCCTGGAGTACGCGGCCGCACAGGCGTCACGGGTGAAGGTGACCTGGGCGCACGGCATCGAGGCGGACATGGAGCTGCCCTACGCCAGCCTGCACCAGGTCTGCACACCGTTCCTCGGCGAACTGGAACTGGACGAACTGCCCGAACCCCAACGCGACGCCCTCCGCGTGGCGTTCGGCATCGCCGCCGGAGACCCGCCCGACCGCTTCCTCGTCGGACTCGCCGTACGACCCTGCTCACCCGCGCCTCCGAGACCCGGCCGGTGCTCGTCCTGGTCGACGACGCCCAGTGGCTGGACCAAGCGTCCCTGCAGACCCTGGAGTTCGTGGCCCGCCGACTGCTCGCCGAGCCGGTCGCCATGGCGTTCGCCGTACGGGACCCCCGAGGGCGGCACCGCCCTCAACGGACTGCCGACCCTCCGGCTGGAAGGCCTGACACCACCGCGGCGGGACAGCTCCTGAAGTCAGTGGTCGGCGGCCGCCTGGAGAGCTGCGTCCGCGACGCGGTTCGTCACGGAGATGGATTCGGCAACCCGCTCGCCCTGCTCGAGTTCTCCCGCGGCCGCAGCGCCGCCGAACCGGCCTACGGACTCGACCTCGTCGGCCAGGCCCGGCGACTACGGGGGCCGGTCGCCGGCGCGCGTCGAACGCGACTTCGCCGGCCGGATCGGCTTTCTCTCCGGCGGCGACCCGCACCCTGCTGCTGATCGCCGCGGCCGAACCGGTCGGCGACGCGCGCCTGCTGGTGCGCGCGGCCGCCCGGCTCGACATCGTGCCCTACGCGGCACCGGCCAAGGCGGCCGGCCTGATCGAGTTCGGGAGTCCGTCAGGTTCCGGCACCCGCTGGTCCGTTCCGCCGTCTACCAGGGAGCCCACGCCCGAGGAACGCCGGGCGGTGCACCAGGCGCTGGCCGACGTCACGGACCCGGTCCTCGACCCCGACCGGCGCGCCTGGCACGCCGCCCAGGCCACCGACGGGCCGGACGAGGACGTCGCCACCGGCCTCGAACAGGCCGCCGACCGCGCCCGGCAGCGCGGCGGCATCGCCGCCGAGGCGGTGCTGCTGGAGCGCGCGGCCGAGGTGACGCCGGACGCGTGGGCGCGCGGCCGCCGGGCCCTCGCGGCCGCCGAGGCTCACTTCTCGGCCGCGGCGCCCTGACCGCGCCACCGAACTCGCCACGGTGGCCGAACTGTGCCCCCTGAGCACGCTGGACCGGGCCCGCTCTCGCGCGCCTGCGGGCCCGGATCCTCTTCGCCCGCAGCCGCGGCGACGAGGCGGCGCCCCTGTTCCTGGAGGCCGCGGCGCAGTTCACCGCCGCCGGGTCGCCGCTGGCGCGCGAGACCTACCTGGAAGCCATCAGCGCGACCATCTTCGCCGGTCTCGTCCACGGCCCGACCGGAGCCCGCGCGGCGGCGATCGCGGCCCGCGACTCGGGGGCGCCGCCCTCCGGTTCGGAGGCCGCCGACCGCTCCTCGACGGCGTCGCCGCGCCCTCGCGGACGGGAACGAGGCCGCCCCGGCCTTGCGGGACGCCCTCGACCTGCTCGTGAACGAGGAACTCGGCACCAGGGAAGCCTGTCATGCGCTGGCTGCTGCTCCTGCCGGTCGCGCTGGAGGCGTTCATCCACTACGCCTGGGACCTGCACGCCTGGGACGCGCTGTCGAGCCGCGCCGTGCGCCTGGCCGCGACGTCGGAGCGCTCGGCGCCCTGCCCCGGCCCTCATCTACGCGGGCGGCGTGCACATCCACTACGGGAACTTCGCCGAGGCCGACCGGATGATCGACGAGGCCGACGCGTCTCCCGCCGCGAGCGGGCCACGCCCCCACAAGTACGCGACCCTGGTCCTGGCCGCGTGGCGGGTGTGAAGGCGGAAGGTCGCCACCGGCATCATCGACGAGGCCAGGCAGCGGGCCGAACAGACCGGCGAGGTCTCCCTGTTGGGCGCCACCGAGTCATCCAGGGGTGCCGTTCAACGGCCTGGGGCGCTACGAGGAGGCGCTGGCGGCCTGCCCGTGCGGGCATCGAGCACGACGATTTAACTTCACCGGCCTGTCGCTGGTGGAACACGTCGAGCGCCGCCACCCGGTGCGGCGAACTCGACCAGGCTGGCTCGCTGGCCCGGCTGATCGAGCTCACCCGGGCCGCCGAACTGGCTGGGCCCGCGGCGCCGCCGCCTGCGGCCAGGCGCTCCTCGGCCGACGGCGACACGGCCGACCGGCTTTACTGGACCGCGATCGAGGGAGCTCGAGCGCGGCGGCGTGGCCGTGGAGGTGGCCCGCACCCACCTGCTGTACGGCGAGTGGCCGCGCCGCAGCCAGCGCCGCTCGTCGGCCCGCAAACACCTGCGTACGGCGCACGAGATGTTCGACGGCATGCGCGCGCACGCCTCGCCGAGCGGGCCTGCCGCGAACTCCTCGCCACCGGCGAGCACGTCAGGGAGCGGGAGGACCGGCCGACCAGCGCCCCTACCCCCAGGAGTTCCAGGTCAGCCGCGCTGGCCGCCGACGGCATGACGAACGCGAAGATCGGCGCGGAGCTGTTCATCAGCCTGCACACCGTGGAGTGGCACCTGCGCAAGGTGTACATGAAGCTCGGCATCAACTCGCGTGTGCGCCGCCCGGTGCCCTGGGACGCCCCGGCCGACGACCTCCCGACGAGGACACGATGCGAGCGCCTGACGCGGGCGCGGGCCAGGGACCCTGTGGTCCCCCATGGACTCCGTGGTCCCCCACGGACCCTGCGGCCCCACATGGACCCTGTAGCCCACGTGGCCGCCGTGGGAGCCGTGCCGCCGTGGACTCTGCTGCCTGTGGGCACCATGGACCTGTGGCCCGTGGGCGTCGTGGACTCCATGGCTAGGCCCGTGGCCAGGGCCTTGGCCACGGGATCCCTGACGGGGCCCAGGGTGTTTCCACGGGCGGGGCCCAGCCCACGGACTCCGCCACGAGGTCCTACGACCCACCACGGGCAGCAAGGGCGCGGGGGAAGGGGGTCACGTGCCAGGGTGGAAGCACGCCCTTGACGGGCGTCCTTCCACGAGCAGGAGCTCCTCATGCCCGCCACCCGCCCCCCAGCCCACGACCCGCCCGCAGACCACGACCGGTCCGCGAACCACGAACGGTCCGCAGATCACCACCGAAGCCGCGAACGCCCGGGCGGCCGGCGTCGGCGACATGGACGCCGCCCCGACGCCTTCCTGGCCGAGCGGACCCGGCTCTTCCGCATCGCCTACCGCATCTGGCGATCGCCACTGGATTAGAGGACGGGGTCCAGGAGGTGGGACGCTGGCAGCTCACCCAGCGTGCGGAGATCGACAACCCGGACCGCGTTCCTGGTGACGGCCACGACCCGGCTGGCCATCAACGTCGTGCGCTCCGCGCGCCACCGCCACGAGGTCCCGGTCGAGCCGCAGTTGGCCGACTTCGGACCGCGCCGCCCCGGACCCCGTGCTGAGCGTCGAGCGGACCGTGGCGGTCGAGGGCGCCCTTGGCCCTGCTCATGGTCACGCCTGACGCCGGACCGGCTGGCCGCCTACGTCCTGCGCAAGGGGTTCGGCTACGCCTACGCGAAACTCGCTGCGCTGCTGCGGATCAGCGCCCCGAACGGCCCGCGTGGTGGTCCACCGGGCGCAGGCCCGCCTGGAGTCCGCCCGCGAGCACCCGGTCCCTCGCCGAGCCGCACCGCCGCCTCGCCGTCGCGTTCAGGACGGCGGGCCCACACCGGCGACCTGAGGTCCGTTGCGGGTGCTCGCCCCCCGAAGGATAGATGCGCCGCGGGCCCGTCGCAGGCTGCGTGGACGAGCCGTTGACCTTGTCACACTGTTCAACGTTTGACGATCGTGTGAGAACACACCATATTGAGTGTGCGGGCATAGAAGAACGCATCGAAGAACGCTTCGAAGAACGCACCGACAATGTGAGGACCGTGCGATGTCCGCAGACTCTTCCGACCAGACTCGCGGCCACGCGCGTCGCGACCGGAGCCGGATCCGGCATCGGCCGGGCCACGGCCGTCGCTCTTCGCCGCCGGAGCGCATGTGCTCGGGGGTGGGCCGGCGAGGAACCGCTGAAGGAGACCGCCGCGCTGCACCGCGGCATCGACGTCCTGGCGATCGACGTCCGCGGCGACGGAGCGCCCGCCGAGGTGATCGCCACCGCCGTGCAACGGTGGGGGCCGCATCGACCACCTGGTCAACAACGCCGGTGCCACAGCGGTGATGAACCTGGCCGAGACCGACGGACCGACGATCACCGGCCTGCTCGCCCTGAACGTCGTCGCGCCGAGCCTTCTCGCCCACGCGGCCCTGCCGCACCTGCAGCGAGACCTCCGGCACGATCATCAACCTCTCCAGCACCTACGGGCACCGGCCCATGGCGGGAGGCGCGCACTACTGGCCAGCAAGGCCGCCATCGAGCAGATGACGCGCAGCTGGGCGCTGGAACTGGCGGGGGAGGGCATTCGCGTCAACGCCGTCGCCCCCGGCCCCACCCGCACCGACGTCATGCTGCACGCCGGACTCACGCCCGAGGCCGCCAACGACATGTACGCCTACGAGCGCGACCGCATCCCCCACCCACCACATCGCGAGCGCCGACGAGGTCGCTCACTGGGTGCTCCGGATGGCCGACCCCGCGGGACGTCACGCGACCGGCCAGGTGATCACTGTCGACGGCGGCCTGGAACTCATCTGACACGCCCGCCCGTCGAGGCCGTTGCCCTCGGCCGACGCCTCGGCCGGACCTGCGCCATGACCACAAGGTGTCACACATCAGGTGCCGGCCCGGTCAAACCCCTCAGCCGACCTGAGCGGACGCACCGACACGGTGCGTGAACGCCCGCGAGGCCGGTCGGACGAGGAGGTTGTGGGTCATGAAGGTCGTGGTGTTCGACGACGGCGGACTCATGGGCGTCGAGACGGCCCTGTGGGTCAGGGACCACGGGCACGAGGTGGGCCTGGTCTCGGCGCCCACCGGGCCTCGACCCGCTCACCCCGGAACAGGTGGCCGACGCCCTGCACGACTGCGCGGTGGTGATCGACCTCGCCCATCAACCGCCCCCCGGCCACCGGCACGTTCCCCCGGCCACCGGCACGTTCCCGACGGGCAACGACCCGCTCCCCCATGGGCAACGGCCGGCCCGGGGACGAGGCGGCTCACCTCGACGCGTGGCTCGCCTCCACCGGCAGACTCCTGCGCGCCGCGACCGCCGCCGGGTGCGACACCACGTGTGCCCTCCGCCGTCGGCGCGGACCGGGGTGCGCGGCGACGGCGCCTTCCGGGCACTGCGGGCGCGGGAAGCCATGATCGAGCGCTCGGGCACCCCCTACTCGATCCTCCGCAGCACGCAGTTCTTCGAGGCCGCCGAGGCGATCGCGGACACGGCCACCGAGGACGGGGTCGTCCAGGTGCCGCCGCTGAGAGTGCAGCCGGTGTCCCTGACGGACGTGGCGATGTACCTCGCCCACATCGCCGTGTCCCGGCCGCTCGGCGGCGTCCGTGAGATCGCCGGTCCCGAACAGTTCGGCCTCGACCGGTTCGTGCGCATCGCCCTCGCGACGGACGCCGCCTACCGGCCCGTGCGCACGCACGCCCACAGCCCCTTCTTCGGCGCCCGCCCGCACTCCCGCGGACCTCCTGCCGGGTGCCGGCGCCTTCGTCGCGCAGACCAGCTACCGGGAATGGCTCGCCGGCCGCTCCCGCACCCGAGGTCAGTTCCTGACCCCGAACCACCACCCCTACCCCTACGCCTACGCCTACGCCAGAAGTGAGCCCAGGATGACGATGACGACACTGCCCGTCGAACTGCTCGGCGGGATCCGCGAACTCGCCGCCGTACCGCTGCCATCGGACACGCCCCACCCAGGCGGGCTGCCCCTGCGCCGATACGCGGTGGAACTGCACGTACCGGACGAGCGGCACCAGGAACTGGAGGCCGAACCCAGGCGGCAGCCACGGCCGACGGCCCGCACCTGCGCGGGAGCGAGGGACGATGGCGCGTCCTGGACGGCTGGAGCAAGGTCGCGGCGGGCCGTCGCCACGAGATCTGCATCTACCGGCTGGAGGTCGAGGGAGGTCGGTCTTGCCGACCAGCCGATCCTCGCCCGCACCGCGGAAAGGGTCATGGCCAACTCCCGCGCCCTGGCGGACCTTCTGGCGGAGTTGCACGCGCGCGGGGTGCTGGACGCGAGGAGCGCCTGCGAGCCGTCGAGGCGGCCGCCGCACCGCGCCCCTGACGCGCGAGGAAGCACGCGCCCTGTCCCGAACCGACTGACCTGCCTACTCGCTGCTCGCTACTCCCGAAAGGATGCCCCATGCCCGAAAGGGTCGAGGAACCCGTGCCCCTAGACGATCCTGCGGTCCCCACTGACCAGCGCGGCGATCTTCCTCGTCGTCACGATCGACGAGGGCGGCGAGCACACCGTTCGCGAACTCCTCCCGACATCGGCTCCCTGGAGCGTGCCGTGGGGTTCCGCGCCCACCCCGACGGCCTGCTGAGCTGTGTGACCGGCATCGGGTCCCACGCCTGGGACCGCCTGTCTCGCCGGAGAACGCCCGGCCCGTCTCCACCCCTCTTCAAGGAACCGCGCGGCGCACGCCACCGAGCCGTCGCCACCCCCGGCGACCTGCTGTTCCACATCCGCGCCGCACGCCAGGACCTGTGCTTCGCGCTCGCCACCGAGATCATGAGCCGGCTGCGCGGAGCGGTCACGGTGCGGGACGAGGTGCACGGCTTCCAGTTCTTCGACGAACGCGACCTCCTCGGCTTCGTCGACGGTACGGAGAACCCCCACGGGTGCCCGGGCGCAGGCCGCCGTGGTCGTGGGCGAGGAGGATCCCGGTTTCGCGGGCGGCAGTTACGTGGTGGTGCAGAAGTACCTCCACGACCTCGACGCCTGGGAAGCCCTGCCGGTCGAGGCGCAGGAGCGGGTGGTCGGCCGGCGGAAACTCTCCGACGTGGAGCTGGCGGACGACGTGAAACCGCCGGACTCGCACGTCGCGCTCACCACGGTGACGGACGCGGACGGCGCCGAGCGGGAGATCCTCCGCGACAACATGCCGTTCGGGGCCGTGGGCACCGAGGAGTTCGGTACGTACTTCATCGGCTACGCGCGCACTCCCGAGGTCACCGAGACGATGCTGGCGCGCATGTTCCTGGGCACGGACGCGGCGACGCACGACCGGATCCCTGGACTTCTCCACCGCGGTCACGGGCTCCTGTTCTTCACGCCGGCCGCGGACTTCCTGGAGGACTCCACCCGACCTGCCCGACTTGCCGGACAGCCAGAGCCAGAGCCAGAGCCAGAGCTAGTCAACGGACGACGCAACAGTGTCACACCAGTCCGGGCCCCACCGGTCTTCAAGGCGAGACATCGCGCCAGTAGACCAGTGGCAACCAGTGGCAACCAGTGGCACAAGGAGTTCACGTGACCAGCACCGCCGAGACACCCCCGTCAGAAGCCCGGGCGGCCCGCCCCCGCCCCCTCTCGCCCACGTCGTCTCCATCGCGGCAGCGGCGGCGATGGGCGGCTTCCCTCTTCGGCTACGACAGTTCCGTCATCAACGGCGCCGTCGAGGCCGTCCGGGACCGCGCTACGACGTCGGTTCGGCGGTGCTGGCCCAGGTCATCGCCATCGCGCTGATCGGCTGTGCGATCGGCGCGGCGACCGCTAGGGCCGGATCGCCGACCGTATCGGCCGGATCCGCTGCATGCAGATCGCGGCGGTCCTGTTCACGGTCCAGTGCCATCGGCTCGGCGCTGCCGTTCGCGCTGTGGGACCTGGCGATGTGGCGGGTCGTCGGCGGGATCGCCATCGGCATGGCGTCCGTGATCGGCCCGGCCTACATCGCCGAGGTCTCGCCGCCCGCGTACCGGGGCCGTCTTGGCTCCTTCCAGCAGGCCGCGATCGTCATCGGCATCGCGATCTCGCAGCTCGTCAACTGGGGCCTGCTGAACGCCGCGGGCGGCGACCAGCGCGGCAAGCTGATGGGTGTCGAGGCCTGGCAGGTCATGCTCGGCGTCATGGTCATCCCGGCCGTGCTCTACGGCCTGCTGTCCTTCGCGATCCCCGAGTCGCCGCGCTACCTGATCTCCGTCGGCCACCACGACGAGGCCCGCCGCATCCTCCACGAGGTCGAGGGCGACGGGATCGACCTCGACGCCCGCGTCACCGAGATCGAGACGGCCATGCGGGGCGAGCAGAGATCGACCTTCGCTGACCTGCTCGGCGGCAGCTTCTTCTTCAAGCCGATCGTCTGGGTGGGTATCGGCCTGTCGGTCTTCCAGCAGTTCGTCGGCATCAACGTCGCGTTCTACTACTCCTCGACGCTGTGGCAGTCCGTCGGCGTCGACCCGACCGACTCGTTCTTCTACTCGTTCACGACGTCGATCATCAACATCATCGGCACGGTCGTCGCGATGCTCTTCGTCGACCGGGTCGGCCGCAGGCCGCTGGCCCTCATCGGTTCGGTCGGCATGGCCGCAGCCCTGGCGCTGGAGGCATGGGCGTTCTCCGCCCGCTCGGCCGGCGGCGAACTCCCCCTCCGGTCAGGGGTGGGTCGCTCTGATCGCCGCCCACGCCTTCGTCCCTGTTCTTCGCCCTCTCCTGGGGCGTCATCGTCTGGGTCATGCTCGGCGAGATGTTCCCCAGCCGGATCCGCGCCGCCGCCCTCGGCGTCGCCGCGTCCGCACAGTGGATCGCCAACTGGGCCATCACGGCGAGCTTCCCTTCACTGGCCGACTGGAACCTCTCCGGCACGTACGTGATCTACGCGCTCTTCGCCGCCCTCTCCGTCCCCCTTCGTGCTCAAGTTCGTCAAGGAGACGAAGGGCAAGGCGCTCGAAGACATGGGCTGATCCCGGCCGCGTACCACCGCCCGGAACGGGGCCGCCGCGGCCGGGCAGGCGCAGCACCGCCCCCGTCCGCGGCGGTCGAGCCCGCCCCGCCCGCGGCCTACGCCTCCTCGTCGACCCAGCTCATGAGCTTGCGCAGCTCGCTGCCCGTGGTCTCCAGGAGCAGTTCGGAATCCTGCTTCTTGTACTCCTGGTACCGCTTCAGACCGCCGTGGTACTCGGCCATCCACTCACGTGCGAAGGTGCCGTCCTGGATCTCGGCGAGCACCTTCCGCATCTCCGCCCGGGTGGCGTCGGTGATGATCCGCGGCCCGGTGACGTAGTCGCCCCACTCGGCCGTCTCCGAGATGGACCAGCGCATCTTCCCCAGGCCGCCCTCGTACATGAGGTCCACGATCAGCTTCAGCTCGTGCAGGCACTCGAAGTACGCGATCTCCGGCTGGTACCCGGCCTCGGTCAGCGTCTCGAAACCGGCCTTCACCAGCGCGGTGACACCGCCCGCGAGGACGGCCTGCTCGCCGAAGAGATCCGTCTCGGTCTCCTCGGTGAACGTCGTCCTGATGACACCGGCGCGGGTGCCGCCGATGCCCTTCGCGTACGACAGCGCCAGCTCGAAGGCCGTGCCGGTCGCATCCTGCTCCACGGCCACGAGACACGGAACGCCGCGCCCCTCCTCGTACTGACGGCGCACCAGATGGCCCGGGCCCCTTGGGCGCGACCATGCAGACGTCCCACACCGGCCGGCGGCTTGACGAAGCCGAACCGGATGTTGAACCCGTGGCCGAAGAACAACGCGTCGCCGTCCTTCAGGTGCGGGGGCGATGTGCTGCTCGTAGATCTCGCCCTGGACCGGGTCCGGCGCGAGGACCATGATGAGGTCGGCTTCGGCGGCGGCCTCGGCCGCCGTCACCACCCGCAGCCCTGCTCCTCGGCCACGGCCCTGGACGCGGAACCTCGTGCAGGCCGATGCGCACGTCGACGCCGGAATCCCGCAGGGACAGCGCGTGCGCGTGCCCCTGGCTGCCGTAGCCGACGACCGCGACCCTGCGGTTCTGGACGAGGGGAGATCGGCGTCGGAGTCGTAGAACAGCTCAGCCATGAGACACACCTTCCGGAGAAGCAGGAACGAACGTACTGACGCGAACGAGTCAGGCCCGGAACGGCAGTTGGCCACCCGTCACCAGCATCGCGGCGCCCGGATGCCGCGGCACGCCGCCGCCCGACATCGACACCATTGACACTATCTCACGCTCACCACGCGCCTCATCAGTGTGAAATCCGCCAGACAGTGTCACAGATGCCCCGGCTCCCCGGTCAGTGGATTGACCTCAGAGGGGCGTGCCCGCTCCGCCGTGACGACGGCGTTCCGCCGGTGGCACCCGCCCCCTGAGCGCACCCCCTACACCGACCAGCCGAAATGAGCTTCGCCGCCATGCCCCACGACCAGTCCACCACGCCCGCCGCCGCCGCGACGACCGGCATCACGACCCTGGAAGACCTGCGCAGGCACCTGCAGTGGGCGATCGAGATCGAGCACTCCACACTGCCGCCGTACCTGACGGCGCTCTACTCCCTCGACCCCGAACGCAACGCGGACGCCGCCCAGTTGATCAGCGGAGTCTTCGTCGAGGAGATGATCCACCTCGCCCTGGTCGCGAACCTGCTGAACGCGGTCGGCGGCCGACCCCCGCCTGGACGTACCGCACATGATGCCGCCGCACCCGCGCACCATGCCGCACGCCGACCCCTCCATCGAGCTGTCGCTCCTGCCGTTCGGCAAGGAGGCCCTCGGCATGTTCCTCCGCCTCGAACAGCCCGCGCGCCCCGGAGACCCGGCGGAGGGCGACGACTACGAGACGATCGGGCAGTTCTACGACGCGGTCGAGAAGGGCCTGCGGGACCTGTGCGCCGAACTGGGCGAGGACCAGGTCTTCACCGGTGACCCCGCCCGCCAGGTCGCCGGCGGCCCGTTCGCCCACACGGCGGGCCACCTCGCCCCGTCACCGACCCGGCCACCGCACTCGCCGCGCTGGAGGAGATCGTCGAACAGGGCGAGGGCGCGGCACGCGCGCCGACGTCTGGGACGGCGACAAGGGACCCTGTTCCACCCCGAGACCAAGGCCGTCTCCCATTACTACCGGTTCCAGGAACTCGCCGTGGGCCGCCGCTTCCAGCCCGGCGACACACCGGAATCCGGCCCCACCGGTGACCCCGTGACCGTGGACCCGGCCGGCATCCGTCCCGTCCGCCCCGACCAGCGGCTTGCGGACCACCCCGAGGGCCACGCGATCCGCACCGCGCAGGAGGCGTTCAACCAGAGCGTACTGCAAGATGCTCCAGATGCTGGAACAGGCCTTCAACGGCAACCCGGCGATGCTCGGCATGTCCGTGGGCACGATGTACGCGGCCAAGGGCCAGGCGCAGGGGCCTGATGGCGATGCGGGGACGACGACGGCCTGGCGGCCGGCCCCACCTTCGAGTACATCGCCCCGAGGACCGGGTCTAGCGCACACCGCCGACGGCGACCGAGGGCGCTCGGCCGACACGGCGGAGCGCCCTCACCCGTCGACACGTCCGTGCCGCCCGAGGACGACGGAACCCCGGCGACGAGCAGCGAGGCGACAACGCCCGTACCCAGCACGGCGAACGGTGTGAACGTCAGGCAGAGGACGGCCAGAGCCGCGGCGGGCGGAAGGACGTCGGCCGCCGTGGACAACTGGGCGGCCCGCCGGTGCAGCAGCCAGCCACACAGGTGACGAAGAGGGCGACGGGCACTGTGTCACCGCCGCGGCCTGGACGTCGGTGAGCGCACGAGCGCCAGGGCCGTGGGTGACGTGGGTGACGTGGGCGACGTTCACCGCGAGCGCCGCGCCGACGGCGGCCGCGGCGGCGAACACGACGTAGTGCCCGTAGCTCACAGCATCGCCGTCCGCTGCGTGCACGCAGACGGACGCGGCGCATCCTGACGCGAAGTACATCCACCACAACGCGAAGACGGTCGGCAGTCCGCCCAGCGCGACGGGCAGGGACGGAGCCGAAGTCCTTGTGGGTGTCCAGTGCGGCACCGACGGCGAGACCGGCGGCCATGACGGACTCGCCGAGGCACGATCAGCGTGAACAGGCCGTAGCGCTCGGCTATGTGCTGCGGATGCCAGGTGGTGCCCTCGGCCCGCTCAGCCCAACCGGCACCGCGAGCTCCAGCACGGCGAGCACGGCGAACGTGACCGTCCCACCGCCGACCGGCCCGGCCACCGACCCGCCCACCGGCAGCGCCAGCCGAGCCGACCACCCGACCTGCAGCACCAAGTGCCCTACGGCGTACGCAGCGCGGACCGCCGCCGCTCACGATCCGTACAAGCGGCGCGCAACCACTGACTGACCATGGCCAGCCGCATCACCACGTACCGCGATGAAGGTGAAGTCCCCGTGCTCCAGCGCCTCGGCGGCCCCCGCGGCCATGACCAGGGCAGATGATCTGAATCAGCGTCAGCGAAACGGTACGGGACGTCGTCGGTGTCGTAGGCCGAGGCGAACCAGGTGAAGTTCATCCCGACGCCCGCAGATCGCGAAGAACACGAGCGCGTAGCCGAGCAGCCCGTGCCCCGCCCGGCCCGACGCGATCTCGTGCTCGAACGCCGACGACGCCTGCGCGACAGCGGCGACGAAGCAAAGGTCGAAGAACAACTCCAGCGCGCTGGCGGCCCGGTGCTCCTCACCGGCGTGCCGAGGCGCGCATCGGCCAGTACCAGGCGGAGAACGCGTTCGTGGACTGACTCATGACGTCCTGATCTGGAGGGCGGGGAGGGTGGGGAGGGCCGTCGGTTGACGAGCACCGTCCGATGCGGACGAGTGTGCGCGGCGGCCGGGAGCCGTTGTGGCCGTCTCCTACGACCGGCTCGGCGCGGATTTGTGACAGCGCCCAGCGGGCGAGGGCGTGCGGTGACACTGTTCTCATGCAGATACCTGTCGAGGCCGTAGCCGCCACCGCGCTGATCGAGGTCGTGAGGATCACCGGCCTCCCGCCGAACGAGGCGCCGCATACCCCGGCGTGACCGCCCACTGGACCGGCGACGAGACGGCCGACGCCCTGGCCCTGATGGGCACGCTGCCCGGCAGCGTGCAGCACCGCTGCGGTTTCTCGCCCGGCTGGGGTATCCGCGCGTACGGGGACTCGCTCGACCAGGCCCTCTTCGAGGCGGCGTTCTGCTTCACCTGCCATGAGGTCCGGATGCGAGGGAGCGGCCGTTCCGTCGTCGCTGACGACGCAGTTCTTCGACGTGGACTCCGCGCCGGCGCAGGCTCTCCTCGCGCTCTTCCGCTCCCACGGCGCCTGAGCCGCCACGCCGCCTGCCGGGCAGCAGCGCGACACGCCAGAGTGGGCCCGGCCGTCGAGGGCGGCCGGGCCCACCCTGGGAGTTCAGCGGTTCAGCGGTTTCCGGCGGTCAGGACGCGACGAACCGCGCGATCTGACCGAGGACGACGGTGTCCGTCAGATACCCGATGTGGGTCTGGCAGAGCACGTTGTTGTTGGTCGCCCCGTCGAGTCCCAGGGTGCTGGTGTACGGGATGATGATGCCGTCGCACGCCGAGTACCAGGTGGCGTACTTGGTGGAGCCGGGCGTCTCGTCACCGGACGAGGATCTGCGAGATGAACGAGGAGCCCGGGTACATCTGCTGGCAGGTCGTGTAGATCAGACAGGCGCCGGCGTACGTGGTGCCGTGGTTGGCGCCCGCGATCGAGGGCGAGGTGGCTGACGCTGAGTGTTTCCGCCCAGCACCTTCAGGTAGTACTGGCTGACCAGCCCGCCCATCAGTGGTTGACGATGGCGACCTTGCTCGCGCCGGTCCGTGCCTTCACGGTGTTGACGTAGGAGGCGAGGCCCTGGGCGTTGGTATGTTGTTGCCGTACGAGTTGTACTCGTAGGCGAAGAGGTTTGGAGCTGGACCAGCCGTTGGCGCGGAAGACGCTCATGGCGGTGACCCAGTTGGAGGCGCTGCCGGTGTAGCCGTGGACGAAGACGACCGGCGTGCTGGTGGACAGTGGCTGCGCGGCGGCGGCCAGGGCGGTGGTCCGCGTGGAGGTGGCCTGCGCGACGGCGGCCGATGCAGGTCGGCGCCCGCCGTCGTCGTGGTGGAGGAGAAGAAGGCGAACGCGGCGGCGGTGGCCGCGAGTACGCCGAGCAGCCGGCGCGGGTGATGCGGGCGGTGCGAGGGACGGGTGGAGCCCATGGAGCCCTCCTGACGGGGGTGTGCGGGTACCTGGTCCGGATCAGGGTGGGGGCAACGGGCCGGAGTGCCATCGGCGAAATCACCGGTGCGCGTAAGTCGTACTGCGACGGCACCCCTCTTAACACGCCTTGAATTAAGTACTGTTGGATCCCCGGGAGGCCCACCGGGCGCTTTGCTGTGTTCAAGTCCTCGTGGCCGTAACCGCGTTGACGGCCATCTTGGTTTCATCTCTTGACGACTTTGGGTGCAGACCTTTAGGGTTCCCGTTCGCCACAGCTTCATGAATGCACCCGGTGTTCCTTACCCATGAACATCTGCACCCCCATCAACGGCCTCCCATGAAGGGCTCGAACCCCCATGTCCCCGATGTCCCCACGCTCCCCATCACCCCAGTCCCCCGCACCCCGCTCCGCCTCCACCCCGCAGCACCGCCCTGCGCACCTGCTCGCCACCGCCCTGCTCGCGGGATCGACGACCGCGCTCGCCGCGTCCCCCGCCGCCGCGGCCACCGGCACCATCACCCGGACTCGGCGGCAGAGTGTCTCGACGTCGCCGCCGCCAGCTCCGCCAGCGGCACGGCCGTCCAGCTCTGACGTGCAACGGGACCGCCGCCCAGCAGTGGACCGTCGGCACCGACGGAACCGTCCGCGCCCTCGGCAAGTGCCGCCTGACGTCACCGGCAATTCGACCGCCAACGGCGCCAGACTCCAACTGTGGGACTGCGCCGGCAGCGCCAACGAAGTGGACCGTCACCGCCGCCCGCGACCTCGTGGGCCAGCAGTCCAGCAGGAGTGCGCCGACGTCACCGGCAACACCTCGAGCGGACGGCACCCGGTCCAGATCTGGACCTGCACCGGCGCGCCAACCAGAAGTGGACCGCGCCCAGCGGCGGCGGCACCACGCGCGGCCGCGCCGATGGCCGTCGCCCCGTACCTCTACAACGGCTGGGGCAGCGGCCCGCCCAACCCGGTCACCGTCATAGAACGCCACCGGCGTCAAGTGGTTCACCCTCGCCTTCGTCCTCAGCAACGGCACCTGCAGCCCCAGTGGGACGGCGGCCGCCCGCTCACCGGCGGCGTCGACCAGCAGACCGTCAACACCGTGCGGGCGAACGGCGGCGACGTCATCCCCTCCTTCGGCGGCTACAGCGGCAACAAGCTGGAGAGCTCCTGCTCCAGCGCCTCCGCGCTCGCCGGCGCGTACCAGAAGGTCATCGACGCCTACGGGCTCAAGGCCATCGACATCGACCTGGAAGCCGGCGCCTACAGCAACGGGACCGTGCAGCAGCGCACGGTCGACGCGCTCAAGACGGTCAAGGCCAACAACCCGGGCATCAAGGTGTACGTCACCATCGGCACCGGCCGGTCGGGACCGGACACGAGCCTGATCAACCGGGCCGCCAACTCCGGTCTCACGGTCGACAGTTGGACCATCATGCCGTTCGACTTCGGCGGTGCGGGACAGAACTATGGGGACGCTGACGACCCGGGCGGCCGAGGACTCAAAGAACGCCCTCGAGAACGCGTACGGCTACGGCGACGACCAGGCGTACCGGGACATGGGCATCTCGTCCATGAACGGGATCACCGACGACAACGCAGGTCCGTCACTACGCCGACTTCCAGACGATCCTCGGCTGCGCGCAGCGGCACCACCTCGCGCGCCTGACGTTCTGGTCGGCCAGCCGCGACCGGCCCTGCTCCGGCGCCTGCCCGAACGACGACACCTGCTCCGGGTGTGTCGCAGAGCGCCTGGCAGTTCACCCGGCATCCTCGCCAAGTACACCGGCTGACGGCCCACCCCACAGGAGACCTCCCGTGTTCACATCTGTGTTCACATCCCTGCGCAGACCCCGATTCCGGTCCGCGCTCGGACACCGGATACCCAGAGCCCTCACCGCGATCGCGCTCGTGGCGACGACCGCGGCGGGCGTCGAGTTCGCCGATGCAGACACCGGCGAGCGCGCGGCCCAGCGCCGCGGCGCGCGCGCTCCCGACCGGCTCCACCACCGTGATCAGCAAGGGCAGCGGCAAGTGCGTCGACGCCCGCGCGGCGGCGAGCGCCGACGGCACCGCCGTCCAGCGGTACGGCTGCAACGGCAGCAGCGCCCAGAACTGGCGGCTGGTGGCCACCAGCGGGACGGCTACTACCGCGTGAACAGCGCCCTGGACGGCAGTAAGGCGTGGGACGTCACCGACGTGTCGACCGCCGACTCGGCCGCCGTCCAGCTGTGGTCGTACTCCAGCGGCGCCAACCAGCAGTGGCTTGCCCGTCGCCGAGGCCGACGGCGCGTACCACTTCGTGAACCGCAACAGCGGCAAGGTGCCTGGACGTGCCCGCCGCCTCCACCGCGGACGGCGTGCAGCTCGCGCGAGTACACCTGCAACGGCACCGCAGCGCAGTCGCTTCACGTTCGGCGGCGGCACGACAGACCCGCACCCGGCACCCCGACTTGGGTCCCAACGTCGCCGTCTTCGACCCGTCGATGTCGTCGTCAGCATCCAGTCCAAGCTGAACTCGGTCTTCGCCCAGCAGGGAGACCAACCAGTTCGGCGCGGCCCGCCGAGCCCTGCTGTTCAAGCGGGTACGTACAGCGCCAACGCCCAACGTCGGCTTCTACACCCAGGTCGCGGGCCTCGGTCTCTCCCCGGACGACGTGACGATCAACGGCTCCGTGCGCGTGGAGGCCGACTGGTTCCAGGGCAACGCCACGCAGAACTTCTGGCGCTCGGCGGAGAACATGTCGGTCAGCCCGACCGGCGGCACCGACCGTTGGGCCGTCTCGCAGGGCCGCCCCGTACCGGCGCATGCACGTGCGCGGCGGCCTCGCGCGCTCGACGGCTGGCGGCTGGTCGGCGGCGGCTCATCTCGATGCGCAGGTCGACGGCCAGATCCGCTCACCCTCCAGCAGCAGTTCCTCACCCGCAACTCCCAGATGGGCGGCTGGTCGGGCTCCAGCTGGAACATGGTCTTCGTCGGCGACCAGGGCGCACCGCCAATCCTTCCACGTACACAACGTCGCGAGCACCCCCGACGATCCGCGAGAGGCCGTTCCTCTACGTCGACAGGGGCCGGCGCCGCCTAGGGGTGTTCGTGCCCGCCCCTGCGCACAACGCCACCGGCACGACGTGGGGCGGCGAGACCCCGGCGGCATGCGTCGCTCCCGCTCGACCAGTTCTTCATCGTCAGAAGCCCGGCGCCACCGCCGCCGACATGAACGCGGCCCTGGCCTCCGGGCCTGAAACCTCCTGGTCACCGGCGTCTACCACCTCAGCCAGACGCTCGGCATCCACCCGACCCCGACACGGTCGTCCTCGGCATGGGCCTCGCCACCCTCGTACCGGACGGCGGGATCACCGCGATCAGCACCGCGGACGTCGACGGCGTCCAACTGGGCCGGCCTCCTCATCGACGCGGGCACCGTCAGCTCCAGACCCTCGTACGGGATCGGCCCGAACGGCGCGTCCGCGAACCACGCGGCCGACCCGATCCAGCTCTCGGGACTTCTTCGTCCGCATCGGCGGCGCCACCGTCAGGCAAGGCGACCAGGTCGGTCGTGCGTGAACAGCGCGAACACCATCGTCGACCACACCTGGATCTGGCGCGCCGACCACGGCAACGCAGCGGCACCGTCGGCTGGACCACCAACACCGCCGACACCGGCCTCGTCGTCAACGGCGCGAACGTCACGCGTACAGCGCCGTCGAGCACTTCCAGAAGGCCCCAGGTCATCTGGGCGGCGGCGGCGGCCGCACGTACTTCTTCCAGAACGAGATGCCCTACGGACCCGCCTTAACCAGGCCGCCTGGATGAACGGCGGCGGCAGGGGATGCCGCCTACAAGGTCGCCGACTCCGTCACCGGCCACGAAGCGTGGGGACTCGGCGCTGCTGCTACTTCAGCACCAACTCCAGCGTGGTCACTCGACCGCCTTCGAGGTGCCGAACACCTCCGGCGTCAGGTTCCACGACATGGTCACCGTCTCCCTGGGCGGCACCGGCACCATCAGCCGTCATCAACAACACGGGAGGCCGTCAACGCACTCCAGCGTCGCCTACCTCACCACCTACCCGTGAACGACCGGAAGGACGGACACCCCCATGTATCGACGATAGGGACGCCTCCTGGTGCTCGCGGCCCTCTCGGCCTGGCCTGCGCCGCCACCGCCGCCCACCCGAGCAGCACGGCGGCAGCGGCGGCGGCCCCTTCAAGGTGCTCGGCCTCTACAGCGGCACCTGGGACGCGGCCCACATCGACTTCGAGAAGGAGGCCAGCGACTGGCTGCCCAAGCAGGCGGCCGCGGAACGGCTTCACCTACACCGCCAGCGGCGACTGGAACCTCCTCGCCAACGGCGGCGTCAACGCCTACCAGGTCGTCCTCTTCCTCGACGACCTCCCGCAGACCGCCGCCCAACGCACCGGATTCGGGCAGTACATGCGCGGCGGCGGCGCCTGGATGGGCTTCCACGTCTCCGCGTTCGACGGACGCGGCAGGCTGGTCCTGGTACCACAACACCTTCCTGGGCAGCGAGCAGCTTCAAGTCCAACACCTGGGGCCGACATCGGCGACCCTCAGGTCAGGACCGCACCCACCGTCACGGTGAACCTGCCCGCCACGTTCGCGTCGTCGGTCAGCGAGGTGGTACAGCTGGTCCAACGACCTGCGCCAGAACCCCGACATCAAGATCCTCGCGTCACGTGGACCAGCAGCTTCTGGGCACCGACCCCAACCAGTCCTGGGTACAGCGGCTGTCACCCCATCCTGTGGACCAACACGAAGTACAAGATGCTGTACGCGAACTTCGGTACAACGCGATGAACTACGGCACGCCAACACCCGCACGTCCTCGACGTTCGCCAGCGCGCAGCAGAACCGCTTCCTGCTGGACGGCCTCAAATGGCTCGGCGGCGCGGACAGCACCCACGCCCCACAGGGACGACACCCTCGACGAGACGTCCTGGTACGCGCTGAAGAACGCAGGCAACGGCACCTGCGTCGACGCCCGAGCGGCCGCCACCACGAACGGCACCGCGATCCAGCGGTACACCTGCAACACCACCCAGGCCCAGCGGTTCCGCCTGACCGCGACGGACAGCGGATACCGCCGCATCGCCGTACGCCCGAACCCCCAACAGGTCATCGACGTCACTGACGTATCGACCGCCGACAACGCACCCCTCAGCTCTGGTCCTACGGAGGCGGCCAGAACCAGCAGTGGCTCCCGGTGAAGGGGACGACGACCGGCCGCTACCGCTTCACGCGCCCGCCACGGCGGCAAAGTGCCTGACGGCGGCCGCGACGGCCACGGGCAGCACACAACTCACCCAGCGGACGTGTGATGGCTCGGCTGCGCAGAGCTTCGCGGTGACTGCCGGCTGAGTCGCGATGGGAGTGACCGGCATCTTGTGCAGGGCGCCCGATCGGGGCGCCCGCCTTCCTCACGGCGTCCGACGCACCGGCAGGGGCGGTGCGTGGGGGATCTGCAGTGGCAGTATGGACAGATGGGTGCATACGACGGCTACACCGGGCGGATCGAAGTCGACGATCACACGATCACGATCCTCCGGCGGGGATGGCGGCCAAGCTGTCCGGTCAGCGCGTCCCGGCTCGCACGCTGCCCTTGGCGGCCGTCTCGGACGTGGCCTTCAAGGACGCGTCACGCCTGGTCAACAGGGCATCTCAGATTGCCTTCGGTGGCGAGCCCCTGCCGGCGCTGACGGCGACCACGGCGGCGTCCGACCCGAACACCGTCCTGTTCCGGCACAAGCAGCGCAGGGAGCGTTCCAGGAGCTGGCCGCGTTCCTGCAGAAGGTGGTGCCATGAACCGCAGCCAGGGCCTGGACAGCGCCCAGTGTACGCGGCCGCGGACGACCCGCAAACCCACCACGTCGGTAAGCTCGACGCCTACGCGCAGCGCCTCGGGGAGGAAGAGCGCCACGCTGCAGGGCGCAGAACGCGGAGCGGCAGGAGGCAGGGCGGCGAGGACCGGGGCGAGAAGCTGGCCGCGAAGCTCGACCCGAGCGGCGAGCGCCCCGACATCGTGGCGGCCGCCGCGCCTTGAGCAACCACGGCTGGGTGGCGGGCGCGAGTTGAAGAAAGCTCGCCGAGCACCTGCACGACGGCGAGGAAGGTCCGGCTCATCGCCCAGGGCACGTACGCGGACCGGCAGGGCATCCTCGTCCTCACGGACCTGCGGCTGCTGTTCCTGTTCCACGGTCTGGTCAGTCAGGCCAAGGAGGGACTTCCGCTGCGCCTGATCAGCTCGGTGCAGACCAAGAGCGGCATGGTCACGGGCGAGCTGCGGGTGTTCGTGTCCGGGAACAACTTGCGGTGATCAGGGCATCATCAAGAACGACACCTCGCCCCGCTGGCAGACGCCGTCCGTGAGGCATCGCCGCCGCAGGCACGCCCCCTCCGCCCCGGCTGCGACCGCTGCCGCCCCCGGACCCCGGACGTCTTCGCGCAGATCGAGAAGCTGGCCGACCTCCCGCAGGGCGGGCATCCTGGGCGACGAGGAGTTCGCGGAGAAGAGCAGGGAACTGCTCGGACGCCTGTGGGCCCGCCGAGGCCTCACCCACCCCTCAGCGCGATCGTCGACAAGGCGGGCGAGGTGGACTCCGCCGGCTGGTTCCTGGCGCGTAGGCAGCGCCAGGAACCTGAGCAGCTGGTCGCGGCAACGGTGCTGCCCGGTGGTTTCCCGATCACTGGATAGCCCGCAGTTCATCGGAGCGCCCGCACGGCGAGGCCGGCAGGCTCGTGCTCAAAGATCGGTGATCGGCCGTACGTAGGTCAAGGACGAGACGGAACTGCTGATTCACCTCTCGGATTGCGCTGACCAGCGCAGAAGGGTCTTCCGGTGAGCGCAGGAACCCCGCTTGTCCCAGAGACACGGGTGCGGTTTTCCTGACCGGGCTCGGTCGAGCAGGTGTGAAGTCGGGACACGACTGCGGGAACACGGCCTGTGTGTGGCGTCTGACCTGTGTGAACCGGCCTTTGCGGCTGGTTGGGCGGCCGACTGCGCACAGGGACGTGGTTGCGGATAGTCGCCTTGGGGGGTTCGTCAGAGCGGCCCGGATGCTGCAACATCACTTCACCGTCAGGTGGCGGCAACCACCCGGCGGCGAACGTGCGGTTGCCCGCAGTCCATCAGAACGACAGGAGTTGAACGTGACCAGTTCCGCTTACCGCATGCCCGTCGCGCCCGTTAACCGGCACCGAGGCCAGCATCCTCATCGTGGTCGTCATCGTCGCCGCCGTCCTGGCCGGCGCCGGTCTCCCCCTCGCCAGCATCACCATCCTGCTCATCGAAGCCGGCGCGGTCGGCGCAACTGCTGCTCCGCCTGCGCCGCGCAGCCGGTGCACCCGCCGGCCCGCTGACCCACTCCCATGGGGCGCAGCGAGAATCCGATGGCCCAGTGCGGCAAGACGCTGCAGGCCCTCGCGACCTGGCTGCGTGCCGGTCGCGAGGCCGCAGGAACTCACGTACGCCGAGCTGGCCGCACGTACCGAGTACAGCCCGGACACACTGTCGCGTGCCGTGTCCGGCCGGAGCGTGCCACGCAATCTGAAGGTCGTGCTCGCCTACGCCGAGGCATGCGGCCTCAGCGGCAAGGAGGCCGAAGGACTGTGGAAGAAGGCGCGGAAGGGAAGAGGCGCAGGCGCGCAGTACCCTGACCGGCCACGACGCTCCGGCAGCGTGAACATCCGCGTCGTCAAGGACTTCGCCGAGTTGCACTACGCGATCGTGCACCTCTACCACGACGACGGGAGGCCCGCCGCTGCGCAGCCTCGACGCCCGGGTCGACGGTCTGGGGCGCCTGCCGCACAGCACCGTTGCCCGGATCCTGAACGGACGCACCACACCCAGCCGTGAGATGGTCCGCAGCCTTGCCCAGGCCCTCGGCGCGCGCCCGACGGACCTCATCCACTGGGAGAAGGCATGGGACCGGGCCGACGCCGACCAGCGCAGCATCCAGTTGCGTCGGGAGACGGAGAAGAGTCTGCGCCAACGCCTCACACGCACAGCCCCGTGACGCCACGCGATCTGCAGCAGCTGATGGGAGATCTGGAAGCCTCGGCGCCTGCGAACCCGGGCTCAAGCTGCTGGTCCACATCCCCCGACTCCGACGCGCGGATGGGAACCCACCGTCCGCATGACCCGCGAGCTTCTCGTCGACCAGGCACAGCGCCGCGGCGAACTGTCCTGCCCTGACTGCGGACGCCCGTCGCTGGGCTACGACGACGCACAAGGCTGGACGGCGAGGCGGTGCGAACAGTGTGCTCCGCCGCCTGCGACGAACGGCGGCACCGTGGCCGGAGCCCACCGCACCTCCGGAGCTGCCTCGCCGAACGGACAGCGCTCGCCTCGGGCCAGCCCCACGGTCCCTGGCACCCTCACCGTCAAGCCTGCCGCCCCGCCCGCGGCCCCGCAAGCCGAGGCCGCCGGCCCCTGCCGTCAGGCCCGGATGTCCCGACCCTGCATCTGCGATTGCCGGCATCCATCAGGTCACCGCAGCAGCCGGACACGACCGCGGTCGGCGCAACTCCCGGCTGCGCCAGGCGCTGTTACGCCGACCGGCCCGACCGACTGGTTCGCGCCGCGGGTTGCGCCGGCGCCACGCTTTCGTGTGCGGGAGCCGAGTTGGCCGGCCGCGGACCAGGGCGGGCCGACGCTCCCGCTCATGGGGACGATCCTGCGCACGATCAGAGCTCACGACGAGCGCTCCCGCCCCACTCCGCCCGCACCAGCTCCAGCCCCTCCCCCTATCCCTACTCCTACTCCTACTCCTCCGGACGGTGGCTTCTTCGGCTTGACGACGGGGAGACGCCGGTGCGCGACGTCTCCCGAGGCGCCCCGCAGGACGCAGTGGTTCAGCGCACCGGGAATCCGAAGGAGTAGCCCTGCTGCTTGAGCTGGGGGGCAGCCGGCGCAGGGCCTCGAGCGGTCTGGGTGCGGTCGCCGCCCGCGTCGTGGAAGAGGAGCGTCGGCCCGTTGGGCAGTTCTTCCTGGACGGTGGCGACGATGGCGTCGGTGCCCGGCTGCTCGAAGTCCTTGGTGTCCACGTTCCAGCCGAGCGGCCGCATGCCCCGGGGAGGCGGCGAGGTCACGGCTGTAGGGGGTGAGCGGCTCCGCCGAGGGGCCCGGTAGTACATCGGCCGTACGCCCCCGGACGCCTTGGTGATCATGCGTTCGGCGTCGCATGATCTGCCGCGACTGGTAGGACTCGGGCTTCTTGTCCATGGTCGTGTCGTGCGACACGGTGTGTCGCACAACCGGTGCCCGGCCGCGACGACCTTCTTCACGAGGTCGGGGTGGGCCTGAGCCTGCGTGCCCACCATGCAGAACGTGGCCTTCACTCCCGTACTCCGCAGCACGTCCAGGACTTGGGGCGTCCATACGGGGTCGGGGCCGTCGTCGATGGTGATGTTGACGCCGCGTTCACCCGCATCGGAAGCGTGCGCGATGCTCGCCGCGACCCGCTTGACGCCGCGCTGGAGACGGGGGCCTTCTCCCGAGGCGACGACTCGTTCGCGGCACCGGCCTGCGCAGTCCACACCGAAGGCGCCCGTGGCGGCAGTGTCACGCCGAGCGCCGCCCCCGATCAACTTGCCGTACCAGCCGCGCTGCTCGCCGTGCCGTGCCATGTCCGTCCCCTTTTGCGCAGTCCTCGTCGACCTGGTCACCGTGCGACCATCCGTCAGGACGAGGCTCCGGCTCAGAAAGATCCATCCGTTACTGATCACGGACAATTCCGGGAAAGATCGCGGACAAACCGCGGCGCCACCGGCAGCCAGAGATTCGGACCACCAGCGGCGGTTCGTTCGGCCGGCAGGCTCGGCTCGCAAAGTTCCTCCCACGAGGCAACCTGATGCATTGCCCAGCCAGTTGGCCAAGTATGAGGCAGAAGAGAACGGCGGTTGAGGAATGGGCGGGGAGGCGCACGGACGACTTCGAGGCGTTCGTCGACGCCCGCGGCCCCAGGCTGCTGCGGGTCGCCTGGCTGCTGACGGGAGACGCCCATCTCGCCGAGGACCTGCTGCAGACGGTGCTCGCGCGCGTGGCCCAAGTGGCACAAGATCGCCGACGGGGGAGCCGGAGGCGTACATCCGCAGGCCCTCGTCCACACGCATGCCTCCTGGTGGCGGCGGCGCTGGCGGGGCGAGGTCCCGCACGGCGAACTCCCGGATCGAGCCGCCTCGTTCGGCGCGTGTACGAGGGCGCTGGAACAGGAGGAGGCCCTCGCGGCCGCCGTGCGGTCGTTGCCGGTGCGGCAGCGGTCGGTGGTCGTGCTGCGCTACTTCCCGAGGGACCTCAGTGTCGAGGAGACGGCCAAGGTGCTCGGCTGCGCGCCGGGCACGGTCAAAAGCCAGGCGTCAAGGCGCTGCGCGCTGCGGGCGGTGATTGCCGCAGCCAGTGAGGCGTCCGATGAGTGACGCCGCCGGCGACCACGCGGCAGCCACGATCAAGCCGACCAAGAGCGTGCGCTGCGGGAGTTCCTGGGGCGCAGGTGCCGGCTGCCCGCATCGGAGGACCGGATGCGGGGCGTACGCGGACGGATCCGGCGCCGTCGCCGCCGCCGTGCGGCCGCCGTGGCAGGAACCACGGCGCTCGTGGGCATCGCCGCCGCCGGCTCCTGCTGCCCGGCGACCCGCCCACCGGGCCGTCGTTCGCACCGCCCGCGGCCGCCGGGGGCACCGTCTTCCGCACGCCGAACTGGACGGCCTGGCCCTGCGCCTGCCGCCCGGCTGGCACGGGACCGCCACGCGCAAGGACCGCATGTGGGGGCAAGGCGGGCCCGGTGGCGTACCTGACCTCACAAGACCTGCCGCAGCCGTTCGCGACCTGCCCGGCGGACGTGAGCGGCCTGCGCCGAACCGGCCGACCGGCGGCGGCAGCGTGCTGGCGGCCGTGTCCCTCGACCGCAGTGTCGCGCTCCACAAGAAAGATCCGTACGCCCGCCGGGTTCGACACCAGGATGCTCGGCCCCTGCTGCCGCTCGCTCGGCGCCAAAGCAGGGCTCTACGGCCTGTTCCGCGTAGGCGGGGCGACGGGACGCCCACCCGGCGACGGCGTGGTCTCGCTCTGCACGTACGGCCCGCCCGGCTGAGCGGCCCCACTGGAGAACGCCCTGCGCCAAGCCCTCGCCACGGCCCGCATCACACCGAGCGAGAAGAACGGCTGACGACGCCCCAGTACCCGTACCCCGGGTACGAACGGCAGCCACACGCCACTAGAACGAACAGAACGCGTCACACGTACGACGCGCCCTACACGCGCGACCCGCCCTACACGGCGACACGCGCGCCCAAGCACCGCACCCTCCACCCCTGCGACCGACAGCACCGCACTCACGACTCACGGAAGGCACACACCCATGCCGCCGCGCTCCACCTGGCGGTGCTCGCTCGCCGCCGGCCTGCTCCTGACCGGCTGCTCGGACAGCACTCACCACGCGCGCGCCACCCTCGCGACCAGGCCCAGCACGCCCCGCCCCCAGCCCTGTACGGGCCGAACAAGCAGCAGCCCCAACGGACATACCGGGCCTGGGCTCAGAACCCCTTTCTCCCGCATACCTGCCGCGACCCGCCAGGCCATCGTCGTCACGGGAGACGGCGCCGACGCCACCACCGGCACGGCGCAGCGCTACGTCCGCGACGCAACCACCGGCTGGCAACGGCTCGGCACCCCCTGGCCCACCCGCAACGCCCTCAAGGGCTGGACCGCCCACCACGTCCAAGGCGACCTGCGCACCCTCCGGCGTCTTCGGTCTCACGGACGCGGGCGGCCACGAACCGAACCCCGGAACGGAGCTCGCCGTACGACACGGGCCCGGCCTTCGTCGCGCACGGCACCAACGCCGGAGGGCGAGCCGCTGGGCGACGCCTTCGACTACGTCGTCGCCATCAACTACAACCGCAAGCCCGGCACCACCCCCCTGGACTGGACCCGCCCGCTGGGCATGAACCGCGGCGGCGGCATCTGGTTCCACGTGGACCACGGCGGCCCCACCCAGGGCTGCGTCACTCTCCCAGCCGCGGATGCGCGAACTGCTGCGCTGGCTGGACAAGGAGAGCCGACCGGTGGTCGTGATGGGGGGACAAGACGACCCTCGGACGCTGAGCCTCGACGCGCCCTTTCTGCTCTGCCGAGCCGATCCCAGTTCACGAGCCCCGCCGCCGCTTCACCGAAGAGGCGCATCATGGCGTACATGTTGAACTACAACCTCGCCGTCCCCGATGTGGATGACGCCGGTGTCCTGGCCGCGTTGGTGGCCGAGGGCGATGGTCTCGACGTCCTGAGTCACGGCAGTTGACGACTGGTCGCTTACCCACACCCGCGACGGGCTGGACGGTCGCCCACCAGGTGGCTCACTCTCGCGTGGTCGGACGCCAATGTACTCAGCGCCCTGCGCACTCCGGATGCGTTCACCGTCGAGCTTGAGCGGGCGGAAGCCGAGGCGGCGGACACGCCGACATGGCCGCAGCGGCGGGCGCGGCGGCCCACACCTCGGTCGGTGCTCCTGGA
Source organism: Streptomyces sp. KL116D (assembly GCF_030766975.1). Taxonomy (NCBI): domain Bacteria; kingdom Bacillati; phylum Actinomycetota; class Actinomycetes; order Kitasatosporales; family Streptomycetaceae; genus Streptomyces; species Streptomyces sp. KL116D. Next base: position 41,738 of record NZ_JASERH010000011.1, read on the forward strand.
GGAGTGGCGGACCGGTCGGGCGGAACTCGCGGCGGCGCTGCGCGACACGCCCTGGGACCACGCCTTCCCCTGGTACATGTCGAAGGTGACCCCGGCCCTGATGGTGCTCCCTTCGTCTGATGGAGACCTGGGCACACGGGCAGGACGTCTTCGACGCGGTGGGCGTGACGCACCCGCCGACCGATCGGCTGCGGCACGTGGCGCTGCTGGGAGTGCTGGGACGCGCTGTCCTTCGCCGCCGTCCGGACCGCCTGAGCCGGCAGCCGCTTCCGCGTCGAGCTGACAGCACCTGACGGACAGACCTGGGTGTAGGGCCCCGAGACGGCCGCCCAACGAGTACAGGGCAGCGCCATGGACTTCTGCCTGTGCGTCACCCGGCGTCGCCCTGCTCGGGGACCGATCTGACGGCGACCGGCGATGACGCGCAGAAGTGGCTGGAGTTGGCGCGCGTCTTCCTCTGAGGTCTGCTGCTGAAGCCGCGTTGGAAGGAACGGGAAGGAACGGTCGGATCGCCTTGGGTGTCGGATCGGAGGGATGTCGTGATTCCAGGGATCGTGTATCAAGTCGCCCTGATTGTCTGTGGTGTCGGGGCCATGGGCTAGGGGTGTGGCGATAGCGCTGATGAACTGGCGTGGTTACCGCAGGAAGGTGACCCGGAGGGTCGAGATTCTGTCGTCGATCAACATGCCGCACGGGACCGAGTACAGGTTTCGCGCGGTTGATGAGAAGGGGCGATTTCGCTACCTCATCGCGGTGGTGAATGGCCTGCGGGCCGCCCCGAGAAGTTCGGCGACCGAACCTTCAGAGTCGGGCAGTTCGTCACCCTTGACTACGACCCGGAGGACCCGCTCTACCTCTACCCTCCGGGTCGGTATCCGCGCATACATTCGTGGGGGGATACCGCTCGGCGCGCTGCTCATGGGCGCGACCACCACTGCGCTCGGCATCGTGTCGTTCAGCCAATGACAATGAGCTTGAACTCGGTTTCTCGTAGCAGCTGTTGGCAGGACGTGGGCGTCGCGGAAGTAGCTCAGTGACCAGTAACCAGCAACTACAGCAGCCCCGGAAGGGATCGCAGGTTCTGGAGCAGCCCCTTCGTGGGGACGGTCCCGTTGCAGAACACGAGGTTGCAGTACGGATTGGTGATCGCGTCACTGAGCAGGACGCCGGGATCCAGGTAGTTCATGGGATTCACGTCCAGATCGATGGGGTCGCCGGGATAGCCCGGGGTCGGGGACGTGCGTGTCCTCGACGGCGGCCATCAAGGCCCGGAAGAACGTCCATTGCATCTCGTCGGGTGCCGATCCGAGCAGAACCGGTGGGTCCAGGGACGGGGCTGCCGAAGTATCCGGTGGTCACCACCGTCGATGTGCAGGCTGGGGATCATGATCGCGAGCTGGCCGCCGGTGCCGTTCATCTCGTAGGTGATCGGCCGGCGCCGAGGGAACGGCGTGGCGTTGCAGTGTCTGGGCGGCGGGGATGTCCGCTCCGGTGCACGGCTTGCCGCGGTTGGTCCAGAACAGCAGTCCGTAACAGCCGTTGGTGGGGGTCGGTTCGCTGACCGCGGCGACGTACGAGGCGGATACGATCTGCGATCCGTTCCAGCGGCCGTTGTTGCTCATCAGCAGGGGCGAGCCGGGCGAGTTGGCGGTGGGTGTGGAACAAGTGGGCGTAGCCGTAGCGTTTCCCTGACCGGTCGCGCAGCCAGAAGTAGCTGCCGGGCTTGATACCGATCGGTCGAACAAGTGCTGCTGCTGCGCGAAGGCCACGAGGTCCTGGTCGACGGCGCGCCGCACGACGTAGGCCAGGAGGGCGGGGCCGAGTTGGCTGTACTGGAACGTGGTGCCCGGCTCGTGCACGAACGGCTGGGAGAGCGCCTCCTGCGCGAGATGGGGATCCGTTCCCGTCGTCGCGGCTTCGGACAGGATGGCTTGCCGCAGGCCGCTGGTCTGTGTCAGGAGCTGGCGTACGGTGATCGCGCGGTGCGCGGCGTCACCCCACCCGCGGCCGTGGGGAAGGTAGCGGTCGATGGGATCGTCGAGGTGCAGTTTCCCCTGGTCGACGGCGATGCCCGTCAGCATCGAGACGACCGACTTCGTCACGCTCCAGAGGTTGTTGTGCAGCGACCCGCCGACGGTGTCGAGCGGACCCGTCGCCACGAGGCAGTTGTTGCGGAAGACCTGAACGGATCATGGCGCAGCCGCACGCTCAGCATGGTCAGCGGCGGCCTTCAACTGTGCGGCGTCGAGGTTCTCTTGCGTCGGGTCGGCGGTGGGAAGGAGTCCGACGAGTCCGAGGCCGACGGGGTCCCGCACTTTCGGTGCGGCGGTGGCCGAGGCCGAGCCGGCGGGCACCACGGCGGCGCCGGCCAGCATCGCGCACGTCAGGGCGATTCGTCCCAACAGTCGTCGCATCCGAACCGCACCCTCACTCATGTCTGCAGGCGGCAACCCCGCTCAGTCGCGGAGGCTCGCGGAGCGGCCGAGCGTAAAGCTGTCACGTGAGCATGCATGCAAGGTGGTGGCTGGTGTGGGTTCCGTGCACGGGATATACGGGATGTGGATGTGGCGTCACGGGCGCGCGCCCCTGCTGGGTTGTCCGCTACCAGTGCCCCTCACATGCTGTCGGGCGGGATGGGGGGTGGCCTGGTGGTGGTACATCCGCCACGTCGCGTCCGCACCTGCTTGCGCCAGAGCGAACTCCGCCGTGCCCGGTCCCCGTCCAGCGTGGTCTCGAAGGGTGAGGTGCACCAGTCCGGGCGCCAGCACCACACCCACGAAGTCCGGAGGCTCGTAGCGCGACCGCTCTCCGCCGCACCGTCCAGCTTCCGGGCAGCGCGGCCAGCATCTCGTCGTACGTCCACCGCCGCCCCGTACGCGCCGACCTCGACGAACTCCGGGTCGAGCAGCCCCGGGCGAGCGAACGAGACATGCGCACACGGGGTCCATCAGCCGCAGCTCGCCCGCGATCACTTCGCGTACCTCATCCGTCTCCCTGGCTCATCCAGGCGATCTTCGCGCAGGTGGCCACGCCCCTCGCAACCGAGTTCCCGCGAACGGCTGGCTCCCGACCCGGCCCCGATCCGATGCCGGAACGAGCCCGATCGGGCAGGATCGAGCCCGTGGTGACTGCGACTGGTGGTGCCTGCGGATCGCCGGCCTGCACATCCACCCGCGGGTGAAACCGATATTTCTGCATAACCACCTCCGTTCATGATCGTTCTCCCTCCGGTGCTTGGCGTCGGCAAACGGCTCGACCGCACGGCGGAGAGGCAGTGAAGTGACGTCGGAACAGGCGTGCCTGGCAGGAGTGGTCCGCGCCATGGGCGCTTGTCTGCCGGAGACGGTGGTGACCAACGGCGACCTCGCTGAGAAGCTCGGTGTCTCGCCGGAATGGATCGAGCAGCGCACGGGCATCCGTGAACGCCGGCATGTCTCCGGGGCTGCTCGACAGGGAGCCGCGTGGCCGTCGAGGCCGGCCGTCGGGCGCTGAGCGGGATCGCCCGGGGCGGTGCAGAGCGCCGATCCTGGCGGCAGCAGTACCGATCACCTCCGTACCGGCGACAGCGCCTGTGGTAGCGCGAGCGCCTGGGCATCGGCACGGTGGCTGCCCCTGGACGTCACGCCGCCTGCAGCGGCTTCGTCTAGCGCACTTGCTGTCGTCTTGAACGGTTTGGCTGTGCAGCGGCGCAGTGGCGAACCGCGTGCTCGTCACCGGCGCGAGGACACCGCCAGCGGCTTCACCGCGCGGGCGGATCCGGACACCGCTCCGATCTTCGGTGACGGCGCGGGTGCCGTGGTCCTCGAGGCGGGCCGCCCGACGGCTCGCGCTCGGGAGCGTTCGACCTCGGCAGCGACGGCACCGGCCGGGGAGTACCTCCACGTCCCCGCCGGGTGCACGGCAGATCCTCGCACGGGCAGGTGCCACTGTCGCAACAGGCCTACATGCGGATGGAAGGCCGCGAACACGGTGGCCGGCACGCGGTGCGCCGCATGAGCGCCTCGTGCCGCACCGCGTGCGAACTCGCCGGCTGGCACCGATTCGGTGACCGCGGTCGATCGCTCACCAGGCGAACGCCCGCATCCTCACCGCGCTCGCCCAGCGGCTGGACATGCCGCGCGAGAAGTTCCCTTCCAACATCGCGGAGGTCGGCCACGGCACGTCGCCGCCTCCGTCCCCTGCTCCTGGCGCACACCGCGGAGCGCCGGCGGTTCCAGGCGGGTGACCGGCTGGATCCTCACGTCACTTCGGAGCCGGCCTCACCTGGGCGTCCACCACATCTTCACTCTGGCCCGAACTCTGAGGCGACCCGACACATGAGCGAACGACTTCACTCACGCTGCTCGCGCAGACTGCGGAGCTCGCCCCTGATACGAGTCTCGCCGCAGGACACACTGAGCGAACTGACCTGGACCTCGCGTTGGTCGAACTGTCGGAGCGCCTGCTGACCGACTTCGGCGTCGACATGAGCGATGACGAACTGCGCGGCCCTCGACCGCATCGAGACGATCGTGGGCGTGCTCGGTGAGCGCCGGGCGTCGGCCGGCAGCCGACATGAGAATCAGAAATCCCGATCGGGTCCGCGCGAGCTCTGCGACTCCCGGGGCACCGATGCTCCGCCCGGGAGACGCCAGCTGCGCCGGACGCCCTCGAGCCGGGGCGCTGCGGGCCGGCCAGGGCTCCCGGAGCATGGCCGGTCGTCGTCACCCGCCGGATCTGTTCCGCCGCCCGTTGGCGTTCATGGACTCACTGCCGCCCACGGGGACATCGTGCGGGTACGGATCGGCTTACGCGACGCGTACGTGCTATGCCACCCCGAACTGGTACGGCGGGTCTCACCGACTCACGGGCCTTCGACCGCGAGGGACCGCTCTACGAAAAGGTCAGGGCCGCTCTCGGCAACGGCCTCGCCTCGTGTCCTCGCGCCGACCACCGAGGGCAGCGCCGGGTGCTCCAGCCCGCCTTCCACCACAAGCGCCTCGGAACAGTGCTGCCCAGGTGATGAGCGCCGAGGTGGAGACGCTCACGGACCGGTGGCGCAGCGGACAAGTCGTCGACGCGGTCGACGAGATGTTCCGGCTGGACCACCGCGGTCGCGGTACGGACACTGTTCTCCTCCGACTTCCCGCACCCGTCGCGGAAGAACTGCGCGACTGCCTTCGACGTCTTCCTGCGCGGCGTGTATACGCGGGTGCTGATGCCCGCCGTGGACGCCGTGCCCTCACCCAGGCGACGCCGCTACCGACGATGCTCCTGGTGCGCTGGCGCGCACTGGTCTCCGGAATCATCGCCGAGTACCGGGCGGCCGGAGTCGATCAGGACGACGTCCTGTCCTCTGCTTCCTGGCGGCACGCGACGACAACGGCCGGCCGCTCTCCGACCACGAACTGTGCGACCAGGTCGCCCTCCTGGTGCTCGCCGGGGGCGGAGACCACGTCCCTCGGCCCTGGCCTGGTGCGTGCAGCTGCTCGGGTCCCACCCGGACGTTCTCGGCCGGCTGCAGACCGAGGCCGACACGGTGCTGGGCGGTTCCATCGCCACCTGGGACGACCTGCCGGATCTGACCTTCACACACCGTGTGGTCCAGGAGGTGCTGCGCCTGTATCCGCCGGCCTGGGCCATCACGCGCACCACCGTCGAACCCGTGGAGCTGGCCGGGAGCAGCTCGCCCTGGGCAGCACGGTGATCTGCAGCCCGTACGTCATTCACCGGCGCGACGACTTCTTTCCGGACGCGGCCGCGTTCGATCCCGACCGCTGGCAGAACGGACATCCCGCACCGAGGGCGTACCTGCTCCTTCGGCCTGGGAGCGAACAAGTGCATCGGTGAGGCCTTCGGTCTGGCGGGAGGCCACGCTGGCGCTGGCTTCCTGGTGTCCCGCTGGCACCTGCGCCCCCTTCCCACACGGTCGTCCAAGGCCGCGCCGCTGCGGTGTCCTGGCCCCCGGCTCCCTGCCGGTGCTCGTGGACGCCAGGCTGCCCACCCTAGGTCGTGACCGCCAGGGTCCACCGCCACCGCGCTTCCGTTCACCACCGCGTTTCCGTCCACCTCTCACCGCCCCGCGAACCCCTCGCCAAGACTCCCCGGGTACCGCCGTGACCAGCCCCCGGCTGTGACGCGGGCATCCGCCCGGAGCATCCCGCAGACCGCGATCGACCGCACCGTCTACTCAGCATGGCCCGCCGTTGTCGGCGGCAACGCCATGCACATCGGCGTGGTGCTGACCTTTCCCGGACCGGCGCCGTCCCTGAGTGAGCTCGCCGGCGCACGTGGCCGAGCGGTTGCCCCTGGTCAGAACTGACCTATCGAGCGGGCCGGTACGACCCGGCACCGCCTGGGAGCCGGACTGCCTTCTGACCTCGGCCGGCACTCTGCACCGGATCGACGTGGACACGACGGCGGTCACGGCGACCGACGCGATGGTCACGGCGATGCACACCCCGCAGCTCGATCCCGAACGGCCGTTGTGGGACTGTGGTTGATCAGTACCCCCGACGGATGGGGACTGGGCTACCGCTCCCCATCACGCCTTCCAGGACGGGCTGGCCGGAATGCGGTCCCTGCGCGCCCTCTTCGGCCCGCCCACCACCATGGTGAGGCAGTGCCTCACGCCGCCGCCCGCCCGGTCCGGCTCCCGACCTCGGTCTCGGCGCCGACATGCTGCTGCTGCTGCGCCGGTGGGCCGGTGGTCGCCGTTGGACGGCCCTTTGACGGGCGACGCGTCGCCCATACCGTCGACACCGGACTCGACCGGCTGCGGGCCATCAGCCGCTCCACCGGCGCGTCCTCAACCAGATCTGCCTCGCCGCGCTCGCCTCCGTACTTTGCGCGACTGGCACCCGGAGGACTGGACAGGACCTGACTGGAGCCTGCGGACGGGCATGGGTGTCAGCCTTCGCCCCGGGCGCACCCCTCCTCGGGAACTGGGCAGGCGTCACCTACCTCGACCTCCCGCGCGGTGACGCGACTCCGCTGGACCGGCTGGAGAAGCTGCGCGGCCAGCTCACGCCCGCGCGCCTGAGGCAGGTACGCCACCGGCAGCGCTGCCCTACCAACGGCTGCCCTACTGGTGCGCCCAACTGGGCGTGCACCTGACCCCTCAACCCCCGGCACGCGCTGCCAGTGCGTGTCCGACGTCCCTTCCCGGTGCCGCTCACCTTCACGTCGCCGCCGGTGTGTCTACCCGCTGATGGTCTGGCTGCCGCGGCAGCCTGTTCGCGGCGTGGTCCAGCTAGTCGCGACCGGATGTGCGTCGCCTTCCACACGTACGACACGCTGGCCGGCCACGACACCCTGACCGCCCTGTGGACCCGCGCCGTCGACGACCTCGAGCAAGCTCAGTGGAGCCGTGCCCCCACGAGGCGGCGGCACACGGGAGCGGACGCGTCGATGACCACGGCATATCGTGCCCGCGCGCCGCAGGACGCGGCTGGTGCAGCGGCATGGGACTACTCTGTGCCGGGAGGCGAACGGCACCGATCCCCGGTGCCGCCTTCGCCGAGGACACCGGAGTTCACCTCTGCCCCTTCGGAGTGCAGGAGGCCCGCGCCCGGATCCGCGTCGGCACCGGCCTGGACATCGGCCTGGACCTGACGACGACGAGGCCTTCAGCGCCATGGTGGTCGCGTGCTGGCCCACCTCTACCCTCCTCGGCCGGGCCGCCTGCCCTCAAGGGACGCCATGCTCCAGCAGGGTCCGAAGGTGCCGGCGGCGCAGCCGCTACCGGCTTCCTTCCCCGCGGTGCCGGAGTTCGCCGCCGACACCGACTGCACCGCGGTCGCCCTGTCCGCTCCACCGCCACCACGCGCTCGACGCACCGGCAGCGTGCGACCAGGCCCGCGAACTCCTCAGCGGCGCGGCCGCACCTGCCACCGAACCCCACCCTCCACCCAGGTGCCGTGATGGTCTACTGGGACGACGGAAAGTTGAGCTCAACGCCGTGGCCCGGGGTCGCGCAGAGACTGCTGGTCAGCGAGAACGTCCTCCACACCGTGATCTAATCGGCCTTCACAGGACCATCGGGCCAGGACCTCGCGGGCAGCCACCTGGCCACGTGAGGACCAACTTCCGCCCGGCTGCCACGGATAGCGGGACGCGCCGTCACCTCCTCAGCAGCCGCCTCTCCCGCGCCGCCCGCGGCACCCGCGGCCTCCGCGGCTCGTCCGGCGGCCGTCGGCGTGCCGCACTCGGGTCGCGGACGACCCGCTGACCTGCACTGCGACATCGCCCCGACCAATCTAGGAGCACCGGGGACCCATAACCGCCACGAAACACCTCGCAGCACTGCAACATTAACGGAGCCTGGCCGGCCCGCCCCTACCTGCATGGGCCGTCCCCGTGTCACTTTCGGCTCCGCCCACCTCACCACGGTTTCGCACTGCGTGCCTGCAGCCCTGCGCCAACCGAAAGGACATCGCGCTGATGAACGACCAAGCCCTCGCCCCGTACCTGGAACACCTTCCCGACCCCACGCGCCGGGCGCTCGCCCGTGCTCCTCGACTCGGACCCTGCGGCGCCGCTGCACCACAGGTCCGGGAGGGCGGCACGCGCCAGCGGTCGCTTCTTCTACGCGGCCGCACCTTTCGCCTCCTTCTGCTGCGCTGCCCGGCGACGCGCGCGCGCGAGAGCGCGCCGTCGGCAAGTTCGCGATCTTCTCACTTTCGGCGTCGACGACGGTCCAGCGCACAATCCAGCGCCTCTGCACCGCCACCTCGACGAGGCAACTTGTACGCCGGCGAACTTCGGGGCACTCACGCCAGCCTGCGAAGTGGCGTAACAAAACGCGAAAGCGTTTCACGATAAATGCGAAACGGTTAAACACCCACCCTGAGGCAACGAACCAGCACACCTTGATAAACGGTAAA
>NZ_JASERH010000012.1:0-44128 GCF_030766975.1 Streptomyces sp. KL116D
CGTCGCGGCGGCGGCCGTCGGCGGCGCCACCGCGTACGGCTTCCAGGAGCTGACCGGATCCGACACCGTGTCCGCCTCCTCCACCAGCACCAACGTCGTGCCCAGCAGCAAGAAGGGCACGGTCTCCGGGGTCGCCGAGGCGGTCAGCCCGTCGATCGTCGAGATCAACGCGACGCTCAGCTCGGGCTCCTCGACCGGCTCCGGCGTGATCCTCACCGCCGACGGCGAGATCCTCACCAACAACCACGTGATCTCCGGCGCCTCCTCGGTGAAGGTGCGGACGAGCGACGGCAAGTCCTACACCGCCGAGGTCGTCGGCACCGACGCCAAGAAGGACCTCGCGCTCATCAAGCTGAAGAACGCCTCGGGCCTCAAGGCCGCCACGCTCGGCGACTCCGACGGCGTCAAGGTCGGCGACGAGGTCGTCGCCATCGGCTCCCCCGAGGGCCTGACCGGCACCGTCACCAGCGGCATCGTCTCCGCGCTCGACCGCGACGTCACCGTCTCCACCGACGAGGGCAACCAGCAGGAGCAGCAGCAGGGCGGCGGCAACGGCCAGTGGCCGTTCGAGTTCGGCGGCCAGGAGTTCAACGGCGACACCGGCTCCTCCACCACCACGTACAAGGCGCTGCAGACCGACGCGTCGCTCAACCCCGGCAACTCCGGCGGCGCCCTCATCGACATGAACGGCAACATCATCGGCATCAACTCAGCGATGTACTCCGCCAGTTCGGACTCCTCGACGTCGTCGTCGAGCGCCGGCAGCGTCGGCCTCGGCTTCGCCATCCCGATCAACACCGTCAAGGCGGACCTCGACTCGCTGCGGGCCGGAGGCTCCGACAGCTGACCCGCCGCCCCGCCCCGGGAGGACCCCTCATGATCCGCACCGTGCACCACCCCGACGCCTCGGCGGCCCCCGCCGCCCTCGGCCTCGCCCTCGCCGTGGCCTCGGCGCTGCACGCGCCGGCCACCCGGGCGCCGGAACTCGCGCCCCCGGCACGACGCCGGGCGCCACGCGGCCGCCGCGCGGCCGTGCGAGGCTGAAGACGGCCCCGCCCGTACCCACTCGTAAGGAAGCGCAGCCCATGAGCCCCGCCGAAGGCGACCGCGACGCCCAGCACCGCATCCTGATCGTGGACGACGAGCCCGCGGTGCGCGAGGCCCTCCAGCGTTCCCTCGCCTTCGAGGGGTACGCCACGGAGGTCGCCGTCGACGGCGCCGACGCGCTGGAGAAGGCCGCCGCGTACCGGCCCGACCTCGTCGTCCTCGACATCCAGATGCCGCGCATGGACGGCCTGACCGCCGCGCGCCGGCTCCGCGCCACCGGCTCCACCACGCCGATCCTCATGCTCACCGCCCGCGACACCGTCGGCGACCGGGTCACCGGGCTCGACGCGGGCGCCGACGACTACCTGGTCAAGCCGTTCGAGCTCGACGAACTCTTCGCGCGGGTGCGGGCGTTGCTGCGGCGCAGCTCCTACGCCGCCGCGGCGGGCGGCGACGCCGACGACGCGGACGTCCTCTCCTTCGCCGACCTGCGCATGGACCTGGCCACCCGTGAGGTGACGCGCGGCGAGCGCACGGTCGAGCTGACCCGCACCGAGTTCACGCTCCTGGAGATGTTCCTCGCGCACCCGCGCCAGGTCCTCACCCGCGAGCAGATCCTCAAGGCCGTCTGGGGCTTCGACTTCGAACCGTCGTCCAACTCGCTGGACGTGTACGTGATGTACCTGCGGCGCAAGACCGAGGCCGGGGGCGAGCCGCGGCTCGTGCACACCGTGCGGGGCGTGGGGTACGTGCTGCGATCGGGCGCGGCCGAGTGAGCGGGGTGCTCCGCAGGCTGCGCGGACTCCCGTTGCGGTCGCGGCTGGCCCTGCTCGTGGCGGTGGCCGTGGCGGCGGCGGTGGCGGCGGTGGCGGTGACGTGCTGGTTCATCGTGCGCGGAAAGCTGTACGGCGAGGTCGACGACGACCTCCACTCGCTCGACAAGTCGCTGACCCTGAGCGACGTCCAGTCGGTGCTGAACGAGTGCACCGACTCCCCCGGGCAGCAGAACTCCCCCGGCCCGCGGTCCTCGTACTACTTCCAGCTGGTGAAGTCGGACGGCACGCCCTGCGTCTTCCCCGGCTCCCGCGGCACGGTCGAGGTCGCCGACAGCGACACGGCCGTGGCCGAGCACCCGGACCCGGAGGTGGAGACGTACCGCAACGGCAAGGCGACCGACGGCACGCCCGTCCGCGTCCTGACCGTGCCGGTCATCTCCAAGGGCCCCGGCCGCGTGGTGCTCGCGAACAGCTCCCTCCTCGTCGCCTACCCGCTGGAGGACACCCAGTCCACGCTCAACGAGCTGGCCCTGGTCCTCCTCCTCGTCTCGGGAATCGGGGTGATCGGCGCCGGCGCCGCCGGCCTGTGGATCGCCCGGTCCGGGCTGCGCCCGGTCGACAAGCTCACCGAGACCGTCGAACACGTCGCCCGTACCGAAGACCTCACCGTGCGCATCCCCGTGGAGGGCGACGACGAGATCGCCCGGCTGTCGGCCTCCTTCAACTCGATGACGGCCGCCCTCGCGGCCTCCCGCGAGCTCCAGCAGCAGCTCATCGCCGACGCCGGTCACGAGCTGCGCACGCCCCTCACCTCGATGCGCACCAACATCGAACTGCTCACCCGCAGCGAGGAGACCGGCCGCGCCATCCCGCCGGACGACCGCAAGGCGCTGATGGCGTCGGTCAAGGCGCAGATGACGGAGCTGGCGGCGCTCATCGGCGACCTCCAGGAACTGTCCCGCACCGGACTGAGCGGCAGCGACGGCCCGCTGAAGGTCGTGTCGCTGCACGAGACGGTCCGCGCGGCGCTGGATCGTGCCCGGCTGCGCGGTCCCGAGCTCAAGATCGTGTCGGAGCTGGCCCCCTGGTACGTCAGGGCGGAACCGGCGGCGCTGGAGCGCGCCATCGTCAACCTGCTCGACAACGCCGTGAAGTTCAGCCCGCAGCACGGCACCGTCGAGGTCCGGCTGATGCGCGGGACGCTGACCGTACGGGACCACGGTCCGGGCATCCCGGCCGACGAACTCCCGTACGTCTTCGACCGGTTCTGGCGCTCCCCGTCCGCCCGCGCCCTGCCGGGCTCGGGCCTCGGCCTGTCGATCGTGGCCCGCACCGTGGAGAGCTACGGCGGCGAGGTCGGGCTGGCCGCGGCGGACGGCGGCGGCACCGTGGCGACGATGCGGCTGCCGGGAGCGCCGACGCCGCCGCCGGAACTCCCCTGACGCCCCGGCTCCCAGCGGCTCACCGCGGGTCTCAGTGGCCGACGGCGAGTCCCGCGCCGGACAGGTCGACCCGGATCCCGTCCTGCTCCACGGTCACGTCGCGCAGCCGTACGTAGCCGTGGTCGCCAGGCAGCTTCGGCAGCCGGAAGGCGAGGGAGAGGCGGTCGGCCAGTTCGGGGCGGGTCAGCCGGGTGAGGCCGTCGAGCAGCGCCGGGTCGAGGCCGATCTTCTCCAGGAGCCAGGGGTGGTCGATCGCGATGTCGATCAGGTTCATCCCCATCAGCTGCTTCACGAAGCGGGGCGACCCGGTCAGCTCGCTGAGCTTCGCGTCGCTGTGCAGCGCCTCGCGGACCGCTCCGTCGGGGACGCCGGCGCGCCGCACGATCGCCGGGACGGACAGCAGCCGCCTGGCCTTGTCGGTCTCCTCGGTGATCCGGTCGACGGACTTGGCGGTCAGGTGCAGGCCCTCCGTGGCCCCGGTGCCCGGCCGGTAGCTCGCCAGGTCGCCGATGTCGAGGCGCATCCCGTCGATGTCGGTGGCGATGCCGGTACCGCCCAGGCGCCGGATCGTGGCGTCGGCGCGCACCTTCACCTGGTGCCCGGCGACCGGCAGCGTGCCGCGCGCCAGGACCCGGTCGCGGCCGTGCCCGGTGAACGTGACCTGGGACGCGCCCAGTTCACGGTTCATGTCGGCGAAGCTGAGCAGCACCTCGCCGTGCATGGCGTCGACGTGGGCCCCGCTGATGTCGGTGAGTCCCGAGCCCTCGATGCGGACGTCGCGGGCGGTCGCCTGGACCTTGGCGAGGGTGACGCGGTCGGCGGCGACGTCGGGGACGGTGACCTTCATCTCGTCGATCCGGCGGTCCGCGAGCTGGGTGAGGAACGGGAAGCCCTGGATCTCGACCTCGGGGGCCGCGGTCAGCTTCAGTTCCTTCTTGAGCTGCTGGGCCGCGCGGTGCTCGGCGTACAGGACGGCCCAGCGGTCGGCGAGGGCGAGGAACGAGACGAGGACGACCACCGCGACGACGCCCTTCGTGACGGTCGACAGTCCGGCGAAGCGGTTGCGCCGGCGGCTGCCGCGCCGGTGGTTGGGCGGGGCCCACTCCTCGCCGCCGGGATCGTCGGGGTCGTCGGGATCCTCGTGCAGGAAGTCGTCGAGCGGGTTGCCGGCGAGGGCGGCCAGCTCGTCGTAGGGACTGCTCGCTGCCCGCAGGGGCTCCGATGGAACCGATTCCTCCGGCCAACCATCAGAAGGCATGCGGGCGTTGGATATGCGGTGGGGGGTACGCATCGGGTGATTCCACCACACACCCCCACCCTTTAGGCAAACAACCTTCACAACAGGCGGCACGTACGACGGGTGGCCCACGGTCGGTTCAACCGTAGGCCACCCGGAATCAAGAACGCGTTACGGCTACTTGATGATCGTGATGCGGTCCGCCTTCGGGGGCGCGATCGGGTTCGCGGCCGAGGAGTTGGCAGTCAGGTAGTCGTTGAGCGCCTTCAGGTCGTCGGCGCCGACCAGCGGGTTCTTGCCCGCGCCGAGCGCCGCGAAGCCGTCGCCGCCGCCCGCGAGGAAGGAGTTCATCGCGACGCGGTAGGTGGCGGCCGGGTCGATGGCCGCCCCGTTCAGCCTGATCGAGTCGACGACCACGCGGGCCGCGCCCGACTTCGTCATGTCGAGCGTGTACGTGAGCCCCGCCGACGGCTGGAGGATCTTCGGCGACGCCTCGTTCCCGCCGCTGACCTGCTGCTGGAGCGCCTCGATGACCTGCGCGCCGGTGAGGTCGGCCAGATTGACCGTGTTGCTGAACGGCTGGACCGTGAACGCCTCGCCGTACGTCACCACGCCGTCGCCCTCACTGCCGGTCGCCTTGTAGACCAGGTCGGCGCGGACGCCGCCCGGGTTCATCAGGGCCAGGCTCGTCTTCGGGTCGAGGGACTTGGCGTGGGCGAGCTGCGCGTCCGCGATGAGGTCGCCGAGCGGCTCCTCGGGCGTGCCGGCGCCGCGGCCCAGGATGTCCGCGGAGATGTGGCCCACGGACTGGTTCGCGACGGGCGCGGCCAGCTTGTTCCACCGGCCGATCAGCGCCGTCATGTCGGCGGCCTTGTCCTGGGTCCGCGTCACCACGTGGTTGGCCGACTTCACCGAGGTACGGACGATGTCCTCGGTGCGGCGGTCGTAGGTGAGCGTCGTGTCCGTGTACAGCCTCCCGAACGAGGACGCGGACGTGACCATGCGCGGCCGGCCCGCCGGGTCGGGGATGGTGCACGCGTACGCGTTGTGCGTGTGGCCCGTGACGAGCGCGTCGACCTTCGGCGTGATGCCCTTGGCGATGTCGACGATCGGTCCGGAGACGCCGGAGCCCGCGCCCGGCGCGTCGCAGTCGTAGTTGTAGGACTGCGAGGCGGGCACGCCGCCCTCGTGGATCAGCGTGACGATGGACTTCACGCCCTGCTTGTCGAGGATCTTCGCGTACTTGTTGACGGTCTCGATCTCGTCGTGGAACTTCAGGCCCTTGACGCCGTCGGCGGAGACGATGTTCGGCGTGCCTTCGAGCGTGACGCCGATGAAGCCGATCTTCACGCCGTTGTGCTTCCACACCCAGTAGGGCTTCAGGATCGGCTTGCCGGTCTTCTCGTCGGTCACGTTCGCGGCGAGGTAGGGGTAGTCGGCGCCCTCGAAGGTGCGGCCGTCCTCGAAGCAGCCGTCCTTCGCGTGACAGCCGCCGTTCTGCATGCGCGCCAGCTCGGCCGCGCCCTCGTCGAACTCGTGGTTGCCGACGGACGTGACGTCCAGGTCGAGCTTGTTCATGGCCTCGACGGTGGGCTCGTCGTGGAAGAGGCCGGAGAGCAGCGGGCTGGCCCCGATGAGGTCGCCGGCGGCCGCCGTGACGCTGTACGGGTGGCCCTTGCGGGCGGTGCGCAGGGAGGTCGCCAGGTACTCGACGCCGCCCGCGTCGATCTTCTTCGTCGTGCCGTCCGCCTGGTCCTCGGTGACCTGCCCGGACGATCCGGCCGGCGGCTCCAGGTTGCCGTGGAAGTCGTTGAACGACAGCAGCTGCACGTCCTGGTAGCGGCCCTTGCCCGCGGGGTGGCCGCTGCCTGCGTGGTGGCCGTCGGCCGCGCCCGCGGGCAGCGCGGCGATCAGCGCCCCCGCGGTGGTGAGGGTGGCGGCCGCGGCGAGCACGGCTCTCAGCCGGCGCCCGGGCCGGTTCGTCTGTACGGGCATCTGTCCCCCTGGGGATCACTGCGACTGCGGGATTGCGGGGGCAGCCTAGGGTCAACGCGCGTAGCGCAACAGGGGGTTGCGGGTTACGAGCTGGTTGCCGCCGCCTTGCGCGGACCGCGCCGTACCCTCGTAGCCATGACCACGGACCCCGCAACCACCGCCGATCCCGCTCTCCCGGGCCGCCGGATCGACACCCTGTCCGCCCTGACCGCCGAGCAGTCCACCGCCGTGCTCGCGCTGCTCACCGACGCCGCCCGGGCCGACGGTCAGCAGGCCGTCTCGGAGCAGGGGCGGCTGCAGCTGCGGGGCGGGGAGCGGGAGGGGGTGCGCCATCTGCTGCTTTCCGTCGACGAGAACCTGGTCGGGTACGCGCAGCTGGAGGACACCGACCCCATCGAGGCCCCGGCCGCCGAGCTCGTCGTGCATCCGGCACACCGCGGGCACGGGCACGGGCGGGCGCTCGGCACGGCGCTGCTCGCGGCGTCCGGCAAGCGGCTGCGGGTGTGGGCGCACGGCGGGCACAGCGCGGCCCGGCACCTCGCGCAGGTGCTCGGTCTGACCCTGTTCCGCGAACTGCGGCAGATGCGGCGGTCGTTGACCGATCTGGAGCTGCCCGACCCCGAGCTGCCCGCGGGCGTGCGCATCCGTACGTTCGTGCCGGGGCAGGACGACGCGGCCTGGCTCGCGGTGAACGCGGCGGCGTTCGCCCACCACCCCGAGCAGGGCTCGCTCACCCAGCGCGACCTGGACGACCGCAAGGCCGAGCCGTGGTTCGACCCGGCGGGCTTCTTCCTGGCGTTCGAGAAGGACGAGCTGGTCGGCTTCCACTGGACGAAGGTGCACGCGCAGGAGCGGCTCGGCGAGGTGTACGTCGTCGGCGTCGCGCCCGGGAACCAGGGCGGCGGCCTCGGCAAGGCGCTCACCACGACGGGGCTGCGCCACCTCGCGGCGGCGGGTCTGCCGACGGCGATGCTGTACGTCGACGCCGACAACAAGGCGGCGGTGCGGGTCTACGAGCGGCTCGGGTTCGCCACGTACGAGACGGATCTGATGTATCGCACAGAGTCCTGACTCACTCCTCCCGCGGTCCTGACCTGCGGTTTTTCACGAGGGGGCGGCGCCTTGGGGCGCCGCCCCCTCTTTCGTGGCTTGACGCGGCGGGCACCCTTGCATCACCCTTTCACTACTTGATTAGTGAAAGGGGGTACGCCAGTGGGGGAGCAAGAGCGCGTCATCGAGTTCCGCATCGACCGCCACAGCGGCGTCTCCACCTACCTGCAGATCGTCCACCAGACCGAGCAGGCTCTGCGGCTCGGCATGCTGGAGCCGGGCGACAAGCTGCCCACGGCCCGCGAGGTCGTGGAGGCCACGGCCATCAATCCGAACACGGTGCTCAAGGCCTACCGCGAGCTGGAGCGCTCCGGCCTCGTCGAGGCCCGTCGTGGCCTGGGCACGTTCGTCCGCAGATCGCTCGGGTCCGCGCCCGCCGACTCCCCGCTGAAGGCGGAGCTCGACGACTGGGCGCGCCGGGCGAGGGAGGCGGGCCTGGACCGCGGCGACGTGGCGGCCCTGTTCGGCAACGCGCTGGAGGAACACTTCGGCACCGCCTCCGGTACCGCCTCCCGTACCGGCTCCGGCACGACCACCGGCAAGACCACCAGCACGACCACCAGCACGACCAAGGGGAACGCATGAACACGGCCCTCGAGGCGACGGGCCTCGTGAAGCGGTACGGACGGCACGCCACCGCGGCCCTCGACGACTGCTCCTTCCGGCTGCCCGAAGGCCGGATCAGCGCGCTCGTCGGCCCGAACGGCGCGGGGAAGTCCACGCTGCTCGCGATAGCTGCCGGGCTGCTGCGCCAGACCTCCGGGCAGCTGCGCGTGCTCGGCGCCGGGCCCGGCGAGGCCCGCGCCAGGGTCGGTTACCTGTCCCAGGACAAGCCGCTGCACCCCCAGCTGTCCATCGCGGACACGCTGCGGATGGGCGCCGAGCTGAACCCGGACCGCTGGGACGCGGCCTACGCGGCGGGGATCGTCGAGCAGGGCTCCCTCGACCCGAGGACGAAGGTCCGCGCGCTCAGCGGCGGCCAGCGCACCCGCGTCGCGCTCGCCATCACCCTGGGCAAGCGGCCCGAGCTGATGCTCCTGGACGAGCCGATGGCCGACCTGGACCCGCTGGCCCGGCACGAGCTGATGGGCACGCTGATGGCGGACGCGGCCGAGCACGGCACGACCGTCCTGATGTCCTCGCACATCGTCGCCGAGCTGGCCGACGCCTGCGACCACCTGCTGCTCCTGGGCGGCGGCCGGATCCGGCTCGGTGGCGGCATCGACGATCTGATCGGCGCGCACAGCCTGGTCACCGGCCGCGGTGACCTCTCGAAGCACACGGTCGTCGAGTCCCGCGCCTCCGGCCGCGGTGTCACGGCCCTGATCCGCAGGGACGGTCCGGTCGGCGAGGGCTGGCAGGTCCAGGAGCCCTCCCTGGAGGAGCTGCTCCTGGCGCACCTGCGCTCGCCGCAGGCCCCGGCCCTGATCACCCCGAGCACGGCCTCGACGGCGGACCGCACGGCGGTGACCGCATGAGCGCCCCGTCCTTGGAAAAGCCGGAAGGGCCGGCGAAGCCGACGGTGCGGCGCACGCTCCCCGGCCCGGACGGCCTGGTGTGGACGATGCTGCGGCTGCACCGCACCGCCCTGTGGGTGTGGACCGGGTACGCCGTGATCAGCCTCGGCCTGCTGCTGTGGCTGTGGGGCCCGGGCGCGTCGGCGGCACAGAAGGCGTTCGACACCTTCGGATACTCGGGAGCGCAGGAGAACGGCTGGGAGGGCAAGTCCTTCCCCTTCTCCGCCTGGCTGCCCGAGTTCCTGTCGCCCCTCGGCTCGTTCGACACCATCTTCTACGAGCCGGCGTCCCTCACCCGGCTCCTGGCGATCGGCATCGCCGTGTTCGCGGCGGGCCCGCTGATCGCCCGCGAGCTGGAGCTGGGCACGGCCCGATGGGCGTGGACCCAGTCGGTGACCCCGACCCGCTGGCTCGTCGCCAAGCTGACCGTGCCGGCGCTCCTCATCACGGTCTGCACGAGCCTGCTGGTGATCGTGTACCGGCTGGTGTGGAACGCCCACGGGCATCTCCTCATCGCCGGCATCGGCCCACGCTCCTTCTACTTCAACATCGGCCCGGCGACCGTCGCGAACGCC
This sequence comes from Streptomyces sp. KL116D, assembly GCF_030766975.1. Lineage (NCBI taxonomy): Bacteria > Bacillati > Actinomycetota > Actinomycetes > Kitasatosporales > Streptomycetaceae > Streptomyces > Streptomyces sp. KL116D. The sequence continues at coordinate 9,700 of NZ_JASERH010000012.1, forward strand.
CTGTTCGCCCTGGCCTTCGGCGTGCTCGCCGCGCTGGTCCTGCGCCGCGCCCTGCCCGCGCTCGCCGTCTCCGGCGTCGTCACGTACCTGGTGGGTGCGCTGCGCGGCAACTCCTGGCCGTTCCAGGGCCGTTACCAGCAGCCCGAGATCCCCGTGCACAGCAAGGCGATCACGTCGGGCGGCGCCGAGATCCGCGACCCCGGCTGCTATCTGGACAAGGCGTGCCTCGCCCGCCACGACGTCACCGGCTTCACCCGCCAGTACCTCCCCTCGTCCGACTACTGGCCGCGCCAGCTCACCGAGACGGGCATCCTGCTCGGCCTCACCGTGCTCTGCGTCGTCGCCGCGTTCCTGGTGCTGCGCCGGTACCAGCCCAAGAAGACCCGGCAGGGGGCCCGCGGATGAGTGCCACGACCTTCTCGCCGCGCTCGGGTCTGACCTGGACGGTGCTGCGGCTGCACCGCGGCAGCATCTGGCTGTGGGCGCTGTACGTCGCGGTGACCGCGGGCCTGCTGCTGTGGGCGTGGGGGCCCGGCACGAGCGGGCTCGGCATCATCGGCGTCTGCTCGCCGAAGGTGGCGACCGGGTGCGTCGCCGAGGGCGACACCGCGGGCGCGTACCACTACGTCCTCCAGTTCACCGACGTCCTGGTGTCCTTCCTGCCGGCGGCCGCCGCGGTGTACGCGGGCGGCACCCTGATCGGTCAGGAACTGGAGCGGGGCACCGCCCAGTTGATGTGGACGCAGTCCGTGTCGCCGGTCCGTTGGCTCACCACGAAGCTGGTGCTGCCGGCGCTGCTGCTCGTCGCGGGGACGGGCGTGCTGGTCCTGCTGCGCAGGGCGGTCGCGGCGCAGACCCCCCATCTCACCGACAACCAGTGGTTCACGGGTTCCCCCGGGGCACTGAGCCCGGTCGTCATGGCGATGCCCCTGCTGGGTCTGGCCTGCGGCGCGCTGGCCGCCCTGCTCAAGCGGCGCGCGCTGACCTCGGCCGTCATCGGCCTGGTGCTCACGGTCGCGCTGGGGACGCTCGTCGGTCTGGTGCGGTCGCGGCTGTGGCCCACCGAGACGGTGTTCGGATCGGTCGAGCACGGCTACCCCGGCTTCGTCGGTGAAGTGGTCTCCGAAGGGGCCGTCACCGGGTCCGGCGCCCACGTCGCCGACCCGATGTGCGGCGGCGACCGCGCCTGCCTCGTCGATCACAACGTCACGGGCTTCTACACCGAGGGCCACCCGCCCTCGCACTTCTGGCCGCTCCAGCTGGTCGAGACCGGCCTGGTGCTGGCGCTGACCGCCGCCGTCGTGGCCCTCACGTACCGCACTCTGAGGAAGCGAGTCGCCGTATGAACCGCTCACCGGCCCCGGCCCTCTCGGCCCGGCCGCTCGCCCGGCCGGCCCTGTGGCTGACATCGGCGGCCCGCTCGGCCGCCACGGCACTCCAGTTCTGGAACACGGGGTCGGCCGAGCCCACCCCGGCGCCCCGCCCGAAGGGCGTCCGACGGGCCCGAGAGGAGAGATCCGGCTCATGACCCAGGTGCTCCCGGTCTCCCGGCGGCTGCGGCCGACCGGGGCGGTGTGGACGGTCCTGCGTCTGCACCGCCTTGCCCTCTGGATATGGACGACGGCGGTCCTGGCCGCTGTGGTGGTCCTCCTGTGGCTGTACGGGCCGGGCGCGGACGCCGCGGCGCGGCAGCTGGCCGGTTGCACGGCTCAGGGGTGCGAGCCGGCCGGTGGCCCGTACGCCCGGTACCGGTTCCTGTTCGAGCTGACCGGCGCTCTGGTCACGGTGGCGCCGTACGTCGCGGCGGTCTTCATGGGCAGCATCTGCGTCGGGCGCGAACTGGAGCGCGGTACGGCCCCGTTGCTCTGGGCACAGTCGCTCACCCCGGCCCGCTGGCTGGCCACGACGCTCGCCGTCCCGGCGGCCTGGTTCGTGGCCGGCACGATCCCCGTGGTGCTGCTGCGGACCGTCGTCCTGGATTCAGGACCGCTGCCCCGGCACGGCCTGCCCTGGCACGACGAGGACGTCTTCACCACGACGGGCACCCTCCCGGTCGCCCTGGTCGTCCTGGGCCTGGCGGTGGGCGCGCTCGCCGGGGTACTCCTGCGCACGACGGTGACCAGCGGGATCGTCGGCACCGTCGTGCTCCTGGCGACCGGCCTGCTGAGCGCGCGCTACCGCGCGAGCCTGTGGCCGACCGTCACCGACACCGGCCTCAAGGCGCTGCGCCCGCCGTCCGACGCCCAGGTCCTGGAGCACGGCGCCGTCGTGCGCGGCTCCGGCGAGCGGATCGGGAACGACTGGGCGTGCGTCGACGCCGACAGCGCGGCCGATCTGCGCCACTGCACGGCACACTTCAAGGACTTCTGGGTGACGTACCACCCGTCCAGCCACTACTGGCCGAGCCAACTGACGGAATCCGCCCTGACGTTGGCCTTGGCCGCGGCGGCGGCCGTGGTGGCCTTCCGCGTCCTGCGGCGGCAGGTGCCCTGAGTCAGGGCGTCCCCACCGCCTGCCGCTGCCACGCCGCTCTGAACGCGTCGCGCGCGGCCTCCACCTGGTGCCGCTGGTCGGCGTGGAGCACGCCCAGGGCGTACGCCGTCGCGGGGGCGATGCGCGGGGTGCGGGCCGCGTGGGCCGCCGCCGCGGCGGCCTCGGCGGCGTCCCGGTGCGTGTTCAGGGCGTGCGCCGCCTCGGTGAGTCTGACGTCGGTCGGCGGCCGCTCGGGGGCGACCTCCTGGGCGTACCGGTGCAGACGCAGCAGCAGCCGGACGTGGTGCCAGGGCGTGTCCGCGTCCGCGTTGTACGGGTGGCCGGTGTGGTGCAGGGAGGAGACCGCCTCCCCGAGCCGGGACTCGGCCTCCGCCGCCAGCTTCTTCAGCTCGGTGTCCGCGCCGGACAGCGGCACCTCGCTGGCCAGCACGGCGACGTTGTCCGCGACCGCGTGGAACCGGGACGAGCCGAGTGCCTGCAGCGCCGTGCTGTGCGCGCGGGTGCGGGCCAGCGTGAGCTGCCGGTCGAGCAGCGCGGCGGCCTTGGCCGCGCCGACCGTCAACGCGTTGGCCGCGGGCGCCTGTTGGGGCAGTCGCGCGCCGGTCTGCGGTCCGGTCGTCGTCAGCCGCTGGAGCGCCTCGCTCAGCCGCGCGAGCCGGTCCCCGTACGCGTGCTCCTGCGCCAGCGTGCCCGACAGCCAGGCCAGTTCGGGCCGCAGCGCGTCCGACCACTCCGCGTCGAGCAGCGGGCGGAAGGTGTGCAGGGTGCCGCTGACCCGGCGGGCGGCGCGGCGCAGGGCGCGCGCCGCGTCGGCCGTGCCGTCGGCCGCGCCGCTCTCGCGGTGCTGCCGCAGTGAGCGCAGGAATTCGGTCGCCTGGGCCCGCAGGTAGGACCCGAGGACGTCGTTACCGTCGTTCCCTTCCAACGGCCCACTGGACTCAAGGTGTTGCTGTGCCACGCCGGCGCCTCCGGGCGTCTATGAGCATCTCCTGTACGTTCCGCAGGGGTCGCCCGTCTGCATCGGTGGCATGCCGGGTCCAGTTGCCGTCCGGACCCAGGTGCCAGGAGGCGGTGGTGTCGGACATCCCCGTTTCGAGCAGCCGGTTGAGGGCCGCCCGGTGGGCCGGGTCCTCGACGCGGACCAGGGCCTCGATGCGGCGGTCGAGGTTGCGGTGCATCATGTCGGCGCTGCCGATCCACACCTCCGGCTCGCCGCCGTTGCCGAAGGCGAAGACGCGGGAGTGCTCCAGGAACCGGCCGAGCACCGACCTGACCCGGATGTTCTCGGACAGCCCCGCGACCCCGGGCCGTACCGCGCAGATCCCGCGGACCCACACGTCGACCGGCACGCCGGCCTGCGACGCCCGGTAGAGGGCGTCGATGACGGCCTCGTCGACCATCGAGTTGACCTTGATGCGGACGTAGGCGGGACGGCCCGCACGGTGGTGCTGGACCTCCTTCTCGATCCGCGTGACCAGGCCCGTGCGCAGCGACTTGGGCGCGACGAGCAGCCGGCGGTAGGTCTCCCGGCGCGAGTAGCCGGACAGCCGGTTGAAGAGGTCGGAGAGGTCGGCCCCCACCTCCTGGTTGGCCGTCAGCAGTCCCAGGTCCTCGTACAGCCGGGCGGTCTTGGGGTGGTAGTTGCCCGTGCCGACGTGGCTGTAGCGGACGAGGGCGTCGCCTTCCTGCCGGACGACGAGGGACAGCTTGCAGTGCGTCTTCAGGCCGACGAGCCCGTAGACGACGTGGCAGCCGGCCTCCTCCAGCTTGCGGGCCCACTTGATGTTGGCCTGCTCGTCGAAGCGCGCCTTGATCTCCACCAGGACGAGGACCTGCTTGCCGGACTCCGCCGCGTCTATCAGCGCGTCCACGATCGGCGAGTCGCCCGACGTCCGGTACAGCGTCTGCTTGATGGCGAGCACGTCCGGGTCGTTGGCCGCCTGCTCCAGGAAGGCCTGCACGGACGTGGAGAAGCTGTCGTACGGGTGGTGGAGCAGCACGTCGTGCTGGCGCAGCGCGGCGAAGACGTCCGGCGCGGAGGCGGACTCCACCTCGGCGAGGTCGCGGTGGGTGCCCGCCACGAACTTCGGGTACTTGAGCTCGGGCCGGTCCAGGCCCGCTATGGAGAACAGGCCGGTGAGGTCGAGCGGACCCGGCAGCGGGTACACCTCCGCCTCACTGATCTTCAGCTCCCGCACCAGCAGGCTCAGTACCTCGGAGTCGATGGTCTCCTCGACCTCCAGGCGCACCGGCGGCCCGAAGCGGCGCCGCATGAGCTCCTTCTCCAGGGCCTTGAGGAGGTTCTCGGCGTCGTCCTCCTCGACCTCCAGGTCCTCGTTCCGCGTGACGCGGAACATGTGGTGCTCCTCGATCGACATGCCGGGGAACAGCTCGCCCAGGTGCCGGGGCGCGGAGATGACGTCCTCGATCGGCACGTAGCGCTGCGGCGACGCCTCCAGGAAGCGGGAGAGCAGCGGCGGCACCTTGACGCGGGCGAAGTGCCGGTGGCCCGAGACCGGGTTCGAGACGACGACCGCGAGGTTGAGCGAGAGCCCCGAGATGTACGGGAAGGGGTGGGCGGGGTCGACCGCGAGCGGGGTGAGGACCGGGAAGATCTGCTGCATGAACAGCGTGTAGAGCCGGGACTGCTCCTTGTCGGTGAGCTCGTTCCAGCGCACGACGTGGATGCCCTCGTCGGCCAGGGACGGGGCGACCTCGTCCTGGTAGCAGGCGGCGTGCCGGGCCATGAGCTCGCGGGAGCGGTTCCAGATCAGCTCCAGGACCTCACGGGGCTGGAGCCCTGAGGCCGAACGGGTGGCGACGCCGGTCGCGATGCGCCGCTTGAGGCCCGCCACCCGGACCATGAAGAACTCGTCCAGGTTCGAGGCGAAGATCGCCAGGAAGTTCGCGCGCTCCAGGAGCGGCGTGTTCGGGTCCTCGGCCAGCTCCAGGACGCGCTCGTTGAACGCCAGCCAGCTGCGCTCGCGATCAAGGAAACGTCCCTGCGGCAGCTCGGCCCCGTCCTGGCCCGCGTAATCGTCCTCGTAGTCGTCCGGATCCGCGTCGATGTCCGCCACGATCCCGGTGAGCTTCCCGTCGAAGTCGCCACCGGCCACCGTGTGCGGGCGGTGCGCGGCGAGGGAACCCACGGAGGGCTGCGGCTGCGGCGTCGCGGCGTCCTGAGCGGCTGACGAAGGGGATTCAGTCTGGTCCTGTGCGGCGTTCGGCTGGCTCATGGCCCCATTCTTCCGCGCGGAGCCGCTCCCGGGCGCGTCGAAGCGGTCGGAGAGCGCGGGCGCGAGACGGAGCCTGCCCGGCGCGGAGGACTCCGGCGGGTGCTGCGACGGTTCGGACGCGGGGGGCTGCATTCCGTGAGCGTCGCAAGCCCGTCTGAATGGTTGGTTACGGAGACATGACGTGCGGGACATGGTGGGGCGTCCCCCGTACGTCTGCGCCAGCGGCGATTCTTCCCAGGGGGACGCCAAGTCCGCCCGTCACACGCCCTGTTGGGCCCGGCCGAGCGCGTCGAGGAAGGCGGGGAGCAGCCCTCTGTCCCGCTCGTGGGTGAGCCGGTCCGCCGCCTCGCGCGGGGCGAGCCAGACCACCTCGGTGACCTCGTCATTGGGCACGAACGCGCCACCCGTCGCCCGCGCCGCCCAGTAGCGGACGGTCTTGGGCCGCCCCTGCGCGTCCACGTACTGCAGGGAGGGGAGCTCCTCGCCGAGCCGGCACTCCATGCCGGTCTCCTCCCGCACCTCGCGCAGGGCGGCCTCCCTACTGCTCTCGCCCCGCTTCAGCTTGCCCTTGGGCCAGGACCAGTCCGCCCACTTGGGCCGGTACACCAGTGCCAGCTCGACACCACCACGGGCCGCGGCCCGCCACAGCACACACCCGGCCGCCCGGACGACGGGCGGCCCTTCCACGGATCCCATGGCACCCCATGTTCCCGTGCCCGGGGGCCACCTAACGTGACCCCTCCGTGACCTAACCGCACCGCCCGCTTAGGTTCACCCTCCGTTCACTCATGCCCATCGGCCGCTTCACCTGATCTGCCTAATTTCGGCCTTACGCGGTGAGCCCCGGACCTCCGGGAGCACCCCGCCGTTCGACTGAAAATCCGCAGACTTTCGCACGCCGCCACACACATACAAGAGGCCGGCGGCTCCTGGAAGGAACATCCGAAGGTGAAGCTTCAGCGCAAGAACCGGCTCCGCGCCCTCTCCCTCGGCGCTATCGCCGTCTCCGGCGCCCTGGCCCTCACGGCGTGCGGCTCCGACGACACCGGCGACACCACGGGCGGCGGCGGCGCCAGCTCCTCCGCCAAGGCCGGCAACATCAAGTGCGACGACGCCAAGGGCCAGCTCCTCGGCAGCGGCTCGTCGGCCCAGGCCAACGCGATCGAGGCGTGGCGCAAGACCTTCTCGCAGGCCTGTTCCGGCGTGCAGGTCAACTACAAGCCCGACGGATCGGGCGCCGGCATCGAGGCCTTCAACCAGGGCCAGGTCGCCTTCGCCGGTTCCGACTCGGCGCTGAAGCCCGAAGAGGTCACCGCCTCGAAGAAGGTCTGCAAGACCGGCCAGGGCATCGACCTGCCGATGGTCGGCGGCCCGATCGCCGTCGCGTACAACCTGGACGGCGTCGACAACCTCGTCCTGGACGCGCCGACCCTCGCCAAGATCTTCGACTCGAAGATCACGAAGTGGGACGACAAGGCGATCAAGGCGCTCAACCCCGACGCCAAGCTGCCGTCCACCAAGATCCAGGCGTTCCACCGCTCGGACGAGTCCGGCACCACGGACAACTTCACCAAGTACCTCGGTGAGGCCGCCAAGAGCGACTGGAAGTACGAGCACGAGAAGGCCTGGAAGGCCTCCGGCGGCCAGTCCGCGCAGGGTTCCTCCGGTGTCGCGCAGCAGGTCAAGCAGACCGCCGGCGCCATCGGCTACATGGAGCTCTCGTACGCCAAGGACGGCGTGAAGACCGTGGACATCGACACGGGCGCCTCGGCCCCGGTCAAGGCCACCACGGAGAACGCCTCCAAGGCCATCGCCGACGCCAAGATCATCGGCTCCGGCAAGGACCTCGCCCTGGAGCTCAACTACACGACCAAGGCCGACGGCGCCTACCCGATCGTCCTGGTCACGTACGAGATCGCCTGCGACAAGGGCAACAAGGCGGAGACCCTGCCCGCCACCAAGGCCTTCCTGACCTACATGGCCAGTGACGAGGGCCAGGCCTCCCTCGCGGACCTGGGCTACGCCCCGATCCCGACCGAGATCAACGCCAAGGTCCGCGAGACCATCGCGTCCCTCAGCTGACCCAGCGTGCGGGCCGGCCGGACCCCCGGGTCCGGCCGGCCCGCACCGTCCGGTGCACCGCCGCCAGAAGCCCGTACGACTCCCCGCAGGGACCGGACGGACTTCGCAGACCGGAGAATCCCCATGGACATAGCAACGCAACCACCCGCGCCACCGGCGCCCGCCGATCGCCCGACCCCAGCAGAGCAGAAGCGCGCCGCCCGCGGCGCCACCCGCCCCGGTGACCGTGTCTTCCTCGGTCTCTCGCGCGGCTCGGGCATCCTGCTGCTGGCGATCATGGCCGCGATCGCGATCTTCCTGACCTACCGCGCCTCGCTGGTCCTCTCGAAGAACGAGGGCAACTTCCTCACCACCTTCGAGTGGAACGCGACCGCGACCCCGCCCGTCTTCGGCATCGCCGTCCTCGCCTTCGGCACCATCGTCACCTCGATCATCGCCATGCTGATCGCGGTCCCGGTCTCCGTCGGCATCGCGCTGTTCATCACGCACTACGCGCCGAAGAAGCTGGGCGGCCCCATCGCCTACGTCATCGACCTGCTGGCCGCCGTGCCGTCCATCGTGTACGGCCTGTGGGGCGCCCTGTTCCTGGTGCCGCACCTGGAGGGCCTGTTCGGCTGGCTCGACGACTACTTCGGCTGGACCGGCATCTTCGCCTGGCAGGGCGGCGCCCCGCGCACCCTGCTCACCGTCGGCATCCTGCTCGCGATCATGATCCTGCCGATCATCACGAACGTCTCCCGCGAGGTGTTCCGGCAGGCCCCGCAGATGCACCAGGAAGCGGCCCTCGCGCTCGGCGCGACCCGCTGGGAGGTCATCCGCATGTCGGTGATCCCCTTCGGCCGCTCCGGTGTGATCTCCGCGTCGATGCTCGGCCTCGGCCGCGCGCTCGGCGAGACGATGGCCGTCGCCACGGTCCTCTCCCCCGACTTCCTGATCCACGCCAGCCTGCTCGACCCGGGCGGCGGCACGTTCGCGCAGAACATCGCCGCGAAGTTCTCCGAGGCCAACGACCAGGGCCGCGACGCCCTGATCGCCTCGGGTCTGGTCCTCTTCGTCATCACCCTGCTGGTCAACGGCGCAGCCCGGCTGATCATCGCCCGCCGCAAGGAGTACTCGGGGGCCAACGCATGAGCCACGCGACCGTACCTGTGAAGCGCCCCGACTCCCTGAGCGCCGCGCGCCTGCCCCGCTGGTCCCCCTGGGCCATCGCGGTCGGCTCGGTCGCCGCGGGCTGCGCGATCGGCCTCGGCGCCGGACTCGACAGCCGCATCCAGTGGGGCCTGATCGCCGCGCTGCTCTTCGTCGGCGTCACCTACGCCCTCGGCGCCAAGGTCGAGGGCCGGCGCCAGGCCAAGGACCGGGTCGCGACCAGCCTCGTCTGGGTCGCGTTCATCCTGGCCGTGATCCCGCTCGCCTCCCTGGTCTACGAGACCGTCGCCCGCGGCATCAAGGTGCTCGACGTCTACTTCCTGACCCACTCGATGGGCTTCGTCACCAGCTACGAGCCGGGCGGCGGCATCTACCACGCCATCCTCGGCACCCTGGAGCAGGTCGGCCTCGCCACCCTCATCTCGGTCCCGATCGGCCTGCTGACGGCGATCTACCTGGTGGAGTACGGCCGCGGCAAGCTCGCGAAGGCAGTGACCTTCTTCGTCGACGTCATGACGGGCATCCCGTCGATCGTCGCGGGCCTGTTCATCCTGTCCTTCTGGATCCTGATCCTCGGCTTCGGCTACTCCGGCTTCGCCGGCTCGATGGCCCTGTCGATCCTGATGATCCCGGTCGTCGTCCGCTCCACCGAGGAGATGCTCAAGCTCGTCCCGAACGAGCTGCGCGAGGCATCGCTCGCCCTCGGCGTACCGAAGTGGCGCACCATCCTCAAGGTGGTCCTGCCGACGTCGATCGGCGGCATCACCACCGGCGTGATGCTGGCGGTCGCCCGTATCGCGGGCGAGACGGCCCCGGTCCTGCTGCTGGTCTTCGGCAACCCGCTGATCAACGGCAACCCGTTCTCGGGCCCGCAGGCCTCGCTCCCGCTCTACATCTACGACCAGTACGCGAAGAGCGGCGGCAGCCAGGCGGCGTACGACCGCGCATGGGCCGCGGCCCTCGTGCTGATCGCCTTCATCATGATCCTCAATCTCGTGGCCCGCGGCATCGCCCGTTGGAAGGCCCCGAAGTCCGGTCGCTGAGGCGCCCGATATCCGGCTCCGCCGGGCGGGGCCATACGTAGCGACGCAATCGGAAGTGAACTGACTCATGGCCAAGCGAATCGATGTAAGCGGCCTGACCGCCTACTACAGCTCCCACAAGGCGATCGAAGACATCTCGATGACGGTCGAGCCCCGCTCGGTGACCGCCTTCATCGGCCCCTCCGGGTGCGGCAAGTCGACGTTCCTGCGCACCCTCAACCGGATGCACGAGGTCACCCCCGGTGGCCGCGTCGAGGGCAAGGTGCTCCTCGACGACGAGGACCTGTACGGCAGCCACGTCGACCCGGTCGCCGTGCGCCGCACGGTCGGCATGGTCTTCCAGCGCCCCAACCCCTTCCCCACCATGTCGATCTTCGACAACGTGGCGGCGGGTCTGCGTCTGAACGGCAGCTACAAGAAGTCCGAGCTGAACGACGTCGTCGAGAAGTCCCTCAAGGGCGCCAACCTCTGGAACGAGGTCAAGGACCGGCTGAACAAGCCCGGCTCGGGCCTGTCCGGCGGCCAGCAGCAGCGCCTGTGCATCGCCCGCGCCATCGCGGTCGAGCCGCAGGTCCTCCTGATGGACGAGCCGTGCTCGGCGCTCGACCCGATCTCGACCCTCGCCATCGAGGACCTGATCGGCGAGCTCAAGGAGCGCTTCACGATCGTCATCGTGACGCACAACATGCAGCAGGCGGCCCGGGTCTCGGACCGCACCGCGTTCTTCAACCTCGCGGCCGTCGGCCAGCCCGGCAAGCTCATCGAGATCGACGAGACGGAGCGCATCTTCTCCAACCCGTCGGTCCAGGCCACGGAGGACTACATCTCGGGCCGCTTCGGCTAGACCCGACTCCCCCCGACCCCTCGTGGTGCTGCATGGCGGTGCCACCACGAGGACACAGAGGGCCCGCCCCGGCCGGGGCGGGCCCTCTCCATGTACGGGTGGGCGCCCCGTGAGGGGCGCGGGGAACTGCGCGACCAGCCACAGAAAAGCCGCAGACGCCTCTGCTCGGTACATGAGCGGACGCGTCTGCGGCTCGTCGAGGGTTGCTCGCGCACCCGCGCCCCTTACGGGGCGAACCTCAGCCGAACGCCAGCCAGACGATCCCGTACGACGCGGCAGCGACCAGCGCCGCGGCCGGCATCGTGATGAACCACCCGATGACGATGTTCTTGGCGACACCCCAGCGGACCGCGTTCACCCGCTTCGTGGCGCCCACACCCATGATCGCCGAGGTGATGACGTGCGTCGTCGAGATCGGCGCGTGGAACAGGAACGCCGAACCGAACATGATCGACGCACCGGTCGTCTCGGCCGCGAAGCCCTGCGGCGGGTCCAGCTCGATGATCTTGCGGCCCAGCGTGCGCATGATCCGCCAGCCACCCGCGTACGTACCGAGCGACAGCATCACGGCACAGACGATCTTGACCCAGACCGGGATGGGGTCGCTGTAGGTCTCGTGACCGCCGATGACCAGCGCCATGACCACGATGCCCATGGTCTTCTGCGCGTCCTGGAGACCGTGGCCGAGGGCCATGCCGGCCGCCGAGACGGTCTGCGCGATACGGAAACCGCGCTTGGCCTTGTGCGGGTTGGACCGCCGGAAGAGCCACATGATGAGCGTCATCACCAGGTAACCGACGACGAGGCCGATCACCGGCGACGTGAACATCGGGATGACGATCTTCTCCCACACGCCGGACCAGTACACGGTGGTCCCGCCCGCGAGGGCAGCACCCACCATGCCGCCGAACAGGGCGTGCGAGGAGGACGACGGAAGTCCGAAGTACCAGGTGATGAGGTTCCACACGATGGCGCCGGCGAGGGCGGCGAACAGAATGCCCATGCCCTTGTCGCCCTCGGGCGTCGCGATGATGCCCTCACTCACCGTCTTGGCGACGCCGCTGCCGAGGAAGGCACCGGCGAGGTTCATCACCGCGGCCATGGCGAGCGCCGCGCGAGGCGTCAGCGCACGGGTGGAGACGGATGTGGCGATGGCGTTCGCAGAGTCGTGAAAGCCGTTCGTATACGTAAATCCGAGCGCGACGCCGATCGTCACGATCAGGGAGAAGGTGTCCATGAGCCGGCCTCAGGACTCCTTCACGGCGATGGTCTCCACCGTGTTGGCCACGTGCTCGAAGGCGTCCGCCGCCTCTTCCAGCACATCGACGATCTGCTTCAGCTTCAGCACCTCGATGGCGTCGTACTTGCCGTTGAAGAGCGTCGCGAGCAGCTTGCGGTGGATCTGGTCGGCCTGGTTCTCCAGCCGGTTGACCTCGATCCAGTACTCGGTGAGGTTGTCCATGGTGCGCAGATTGGGCATGGCCTCGGCGGTCAGCTCGGCCGCCCGGGCCAGGACCTCGATCTGCTGCTCCACACCCTTGGGCAGCTCCTCGACCTGGTAGAGGACGACCAGGTCGACGGCCTCCTCCATGAAGTCCATGATGTCGTCGAGGGACGACGCGAGGTTGTAGATGTCCTCGCGGTCGAACGGCGTGATGAACGAGGAGTTCAGCTGGTGGAAGATCGCGTGGGTGGCGTCGTCACCGGCGTGTTCGGCTGCCCGCATCCGCTCCGCGATCTCGGCCCGGGCGGAGGAATCCGCCCCGAGCAGTTCCATCAGGAGCTTCGAGCCCGTGACGATGTTGTCCGCGGATGCGGCGAACATGTCGTAGAAGCTCGTCTCCCTGGGGGTCAGACGAAAGCGCACGTGGGGTCCTCGGGGTGCTTTGGATTCGGTCAGGGTGATGCTAGGCGCATCATCCGGCCACGGCTAACCGGCGTTCCCCCAGTGTCGCCCATCAGGCACAGTGATCAGCACTGGGTCCCGCGAACCGGCCATCGCCGGGGAAAATCCGGTACCATATACCCACCGGGGGTATACGAATGACAACGGGAGGTCGGACACGATGACCATGGACGCGACACAAGCAGAACCCACGGCCGAGATCGTGACCGACCACGACCGCGGCATCCACGGGTACCACCACCAGAAGGAAGAGCACCTCAAGCGGCTGCGCCGGATCGAGGGCCAGATCCGCGGTCTGCAGCGGATGGTCGACGAGGACGTCTACTGCATCGACATACTCACGCAGGTGTCGGCCTCCACCAAGGCCCTGCAGTCCTTCGCGCTCCAGCTCCTGGAGGAGCACCTGCGGCACTGCGTCGCCGACGCCGCGGTCAAGGGCGGCGACGAGATCGACGCCAAGGTCGAAGAGGCCACGAAGGCCATCGCCCGCCTGCTGCGCACCTGACGCCGGCCGGCGTCAGCAGTCCTCGGGGTCGCCGGGCAGTTCCTCGGCGACCCTCAGCACCTCGTCGATCCGGTCCGCACTGAGCCGTCCCTCGGAGACGGCGGACGCCGCGATGATCAACTCGCCGCAGAGTTCGATCTCGGCGAGGGCGACGTGGTCCTGCACCGCCGTGCCACCCACCGGAGCCACGCTCATCACCTCTTCCGCGGTCGGCCGACTTCGTTCAGTCGACTTCCCAGAGTAGGGAGCGCCCTACGCACCGCGCATGGCACGGAAGAACCATTTCCGGCCCCTACTTCTCGGCGACCTTCCCCGCGAAAATGTCCTTCTTGTCCGGCAGTTCGACGTTCGCGGGCTTCCCGAACCCGTACAGCAGGGTCGTGGACGAGACCGCCGTCGTGCCGTTCTTCCGCTGCCCCGCGGTGAAGCTGAACCGGTGCCGGACCTTGCGGATCAGCCCCTCGTCGTCGAGGTACACGTCGAACGGCACGCCCGACCTGGCGAACCCTTTCGCCGCCGCGGCGAGCGCGCCCCGGTTCCCCGCGGACGCGGCCCTCGCGGCGGCGCCGAGGTCGATGTCCCCCTTGTAGTGCCGCGTCGGTACGCCCGCGACGTCGCTCTCCCCCACGTAGGTCACCTGGCGCGCGCCGCGCAGCAGTTCGGCCGCCGCGAGCGGATCGGTGGCACCGCCGGTGACCAGGTTCCCGTCCGTCAACGACGCGGTGTCGACCCGCACCCACTTGTCGGCGGGCACCCCGGCGCCCCGGTTCTTCATGTAAAGGGCGCCGGGCGCGAGGAGTTCGGTGATCGGCCGGTGCTCCTCGGCGCCGGCCGCGTCCTGCGGCAGCTGCACCTTCAGCTCGCCGAGTCCCTTGCGGTAGTCGTAGAGACCGACGCCGCGGATCGTCACCCGGGTCCCGCCGCTGGCCATCTCCATCGACGTACGCGCCTGGGAACTGCCCTCGCGCACCAGCCGATCGGCCGCCAGGCGCACCGTCCGGGCCGGATCCGCGCTCCGGTCGCCCGCTTCCGCGCCGCCACCGCACCCGGTGGCACCGGCCACGATTCCCGCCACGGCGACGGCCGCCGCCGCTCTCCTCGCCGGGTGTCCGTGCTGCTGCACCACCATCGCTTGTCTACCCCCAAGCAGTCCGTGCGTCGTCCGGTTAACGACCGGTAGGGACACCCGTCACGCGAACGGGGGGTTTACATCGGGCCGCTACCGTGGCCGGGTGGCACAACAGCAGCACGAGCATGCGACGACGGTCGTGGAACAGGGCCGGTTCTGCCTGGCCCGCTGCACCTGCGGCTGGCGCGGCCCGGCCAGGAGGGCGCGGAGCAAGGCCCGTTCGGACGCGGAGGAGCACCACCGCTCCGGTTGAGGCACACTCCGGGAACCCCCGGCCCCCGGATCCCGTCTCGTACCCCGGGACACCCGGACACCACGGGGTCGAGGGATCCGAGGGAGACACCCATGCGGCGGCGTACGTTCATAGCGGCTTCGGCGGCACTCACGGCGGGCGCGACGGCGGCCTGCAGCTCCGGCGGACCAGGCGGCTCCGACGGCGGGACCGCCGGCCGCACACCGGTCGGCTCCACCGCCGCGAGCGCGTCGACGACGACGCGCGGCGCGGCGAACCTGGACGCGCTCGCCAAGGACCTCGACGGTTCGCTGGTCCGCCCCGGCCAGTCGGCGTGGGCGGCGGCCCGCCAGCTGTACAACACCCGCTACGACTCCCTGAAGCCGACGGCGGTCGCGTACGTCGCGGGCCCCGACGACATCCGTACGACCCTGGCCTACGCCCGCGCCCACAAGGTGCCGGTCGCGATCCGCAACGGCGGCCACTCGTACGCGGGCTGGTCGTCGGGCGACGGCCGGCTGATCGTCGACGTCTCCCGCATGAAGACGGTCCGCGCCTCCGGGAACGAGGCGGTGGTCGGCGCGGGCGCCAAACTCATCGACGTCTACCGGGCGTTGGCGGCCAAGGGCGTGACGATCCCGGCCGGCTCCTGCCCCACGGTCGGCGTCTCCGGACTCACCCTCGGCGGCGGCCACGGAGTGGTCTCGCGCGCCTACGGCCTGACCTGCGACAGCCTCACCGGGGCCACCCTGATCACGGCGGACGGCAAGCAGCTGACCGCCGACGCGAGCACGAACAAGGACCTGTTCTGGGCGCTGCGCGGTGCGGGCAACGGCCAGTTCGGCGTGGTCACCGAGCTCCGCTTCAAGACGCACCCGGCGCCGCAGGGCGTGTCCGCGTACATGACGTGGCCGTGGTCGAAGGCGGCCACGGTCCTCAAGGCGTGGCAGAAGTGGGGCCCCGACCAGCCCGACGAGATCTGGTCCTCCCTACACGTCGCGAACGCCGTGGGCGGCCGCCCCACGATCTCCGTCGCCGCCTTCTCGCTGGGCACGTACACCGAGCTGCAGAACGCGGTGGACCGGCTCGCCGACGGCCCCGGCGGCCCCGGCCCGGCCACCTCGGTCTCCCTCAAGCGCCGCTCGTACGAGGAGTCGATGGAGGTGTACGCGGGCTGCTCGGCCTTCTCCACCGACGCCCAGTGCCATCTGCCGGGCGCCACGCCAGGCCGCTCCCCGCAGGGCGCGCTGCAGCGCGAGACGTACGCGGCGCACTCGGACTTCTTCGACCGCTCCCTGTCGGACGCGGGGGTGCGCGCGCTGCTCAGGCAGCTGGAGACGGTGTCGGCGGGCGCGGGTTCGGTGGCGCTGACGGCGCTGGGCGGCGCGGTCAACCGGGTCGACCCGACGGCCACGGCCTTCGTGCACCGCCGCTCGCGGATGCTCGCCCAGTACATCGTGTCGTGGCAGCCCGGCACGTCCGGCACGGCGGCCCGCGCCTGGCTGAAAAAGGCGCACGACGCGATGGGCCCGTACGCGTCGGGGGCGGCCTACCAGAACTACACGGACGCGACCCTGACGGACTGGAAGCAGGCGTACTACGGCGCCGCGGCGGCCCGGCTGACCAAGGTGAAGAAGACGTACGACCCGTCGGGGTTCTTCGCGTTCCCGCAGTCGCTGTAGGAGTCCTGCGCGGGGCCGGTCCGGCGAACCCCCGCCCCGTATGGCCCACGCGACACGCCCTCGGGTGGCCCGGACTCCCGGCCGGGGTTGCCCTGAACCTATGAACACGCCCCGAATAGTCGCCGCCACGGCCGCGACCGCCGCCGTCCTGACGCTGGGCGCGGGCACCGCGGCCGCTCTTGACGACGGATCAGCCCATCCGGCGGCGGGCCTGCTGGCCACCGCGTCCGCCGCGGTCGCCGTCGCGGCCGGCGCCACGGGAACGGCGCTGGCCCGCAGCGGAGCGGCTAGGCGGCCAGATCCCGCTCCTCCGCGGGCTCCGCGGACTCCCGGGCCCCAGGAAGCCCCACCGCTCCGGACGCCGACGCCGCAGCCGTAGGCGACCAGACGAGCCGGGACAGCTTCCCCGTCCGGCCGATCGCCCTCGCCACCGGCGTGAGCAGGGCGGACGCGAGCGGCGAGAGCAGCAGCGCGACGGCGGTGCCGAGCGCGAACCCGCCGATGACATCGGTCGGGTAGTGCACGCCCATGAAGACCCGGCAGAACCCTTCGAGGACGGCGAGGCCGAGCCCGACGAAGCCGAGCTTCCGGTTCGCCACGAAGACGGCCGCGCCCAGGGCCATCGCCATGGTCGCGTGGTCGCTCACAAAGGAGAAGTCGTTCTTCCCGGTCACCAGGACGGTCAGTCCGTCGTGGTCCTTGAAGGGCCGCGGGCGCTCCACGAACGACCGGATCGGCACGTTCACGAGCACGGCGACGGCGGCGGCGAGCGGCGCCCACACGACGGCGGCCACGGACGACGCGGCGTCGTCGAGGGTCTCCCGCTTGCGGGCCCCCCACCAGCACCACAGGACGACGAGGACGAGGCCGAGCAGGATCCCGTACTCGCCGACGAACTCCATGACCCGGTCGAACCAGCCCGGGGTGTCGTCCGTCAGCCCGTTGATGTCGTAGAGCAGCGAGACGTCAGGGTTCGACCCGGAACTCATCTGTGCCTCGAGTCCAGCCATGATTCAGCGGCCCCTTCGTCTTCAGCCACCCCCGTGGTCGTTTTCCGGTTCAGCAAGAGGAACGCACGGTCCCACTCCCTACGTTCCACGCTCCACCGAATGATCACGCAGACGTTATCGAAGAGAGACACAAACCCGCAGCTCAGGGCCCGGGGTTAACAGAGAGTTCAAGCCACGTCACACTTCGGGTGAGGGCGTCGGCAGCGCTTTCGCGCCATCCTCCGTCACCCTCGTCGCCCCGAAGTAGTCCGGGGTGTCGATGGGGTCGAACCGGATGACGGCACCCGGTCTCGGCGCGTCGATCATGTAGCCGCCGCCCACGTAGAGCCCCACGTGCCGGATCGCCCGGCTGTTGGTGAGGTCGTCCGAGAAGAACACGAGGTCGCCCGGCAGCAGCTCGTCCCGCTTCGGGTGCGGTCCCGCGTTGTACTGGTCGTTGGCGACGCGCGGCAGCTCGACGCCGACCGTCTCGTACGCGGCCTTGGTCAGCCCGGAGCAGTCGAACCGGCCGCCCTGGTCGGCGGTCCCGTTCCCGCCCCACAGGTACTCGGTGCCGAGCTTCTTCTGTGCGTAGTAGATGGCGGCCGCGGCCTGCTGCGAGGGCTGCACCCGCCCGACGGGTCTGGCGAAGCTCTTCTCCAGCGTCGTGATGGTCTTCACGTAGTTCTGGGTCTCGCGGTAGGGCGGCACGCCCTTGTACTTGATGACGGCGTACGCGCCCGCGTTGTAGGCGGCCAGCATGTTCTTCGTCGGATCGCCGGGCGCGTCCTTCACGTACTTGGCGAGCTTGCAGTCGTACGAGGCCGCCGAGGGGATCGCGTCGTTCGGGTCCCAGATGTCCCGGTCCCCGTCGCCGTCCCCGTCCACGCCGTGCGCGGCCCAGGTCCCGGCGATGAACTGGGCGATCCCGTACGCCTTCGCGGGCGACTTCGCGTTCGGGTTGAACCCGCTCTCCTGGTAGAGCTGGGCGGCGAGCAGCGCCGGGTTGATGGCGGGGCACATGTTCCCGTACTTCTGCACCAGCGACTGGTAGGCGGCGGGCACCGCGCCCTTGGCGAGCCCCACGGCTCCTTGCCCGACCCCGTTGGTCAGGCTGCCGGCCGCCATGTACGTCCCGACGACGAGCAGGGTCACGAAACCGGTCCCGCCCGCGACGGCCGATCCCGCGACGATCCACGCCTTACGCACCGTCAACCGCCTCTCGCCACCCGCGCATCGGGAAGGAACCCGGGCGGCAGTTTACGGGCGGACCCCGCCCGTCAGGGAGCGTTCCGACCACCCCGGCCGGTCCACCCCGTCCCATCCGGCCATTCCAGGCACGCCCTGTTCACACAGGTCAGAGCCGTTCGGCCGTCCCACCGTCCCGCATCTCCCGGCAGCTCTTCCGCTGCCCGCGCGGCGCCGGTTCTTCTGGTGTCACCGCAGGCCGCACCGGCCGCGGCGACACCCATCACGATGACGCTCCACACGACCCACGGGGGACCACCATGTTCCGCAAGCGCACCCGCTCCACCGTCCTCGCCGCCGTCGGCCTCGCCGCGGCCCTGTCCCTGACGGCCTGCGACAACGGGGACGACGCCACCCCACCGAGCCCGGCGGACTCCCCGACGGCGTCGGCCCCGGCGTCGCCGGCCGACAGCACCGGCGGGCCGACCGGCTCGGCCACCGGAGGCACCGGCACCACAACCGGCGCGAAGTCGGCCCTCTGCACCACCGCGAACCTCACCGTCACCGCGGTCGACAACACCGTCGAGGGCGACACCCAGGGCGTCGTGACGGTCCAGCTCGCGAACAAGGGCCCCAAGTGCCGCATCCACGGCTTCCCCGGCGCCGACCTGAAGACCTCCGCGGGCACGGTCTCCCTCCCGCGCTCCGGCGAGCGGGCCTACCCGGCGGACCTGGCCACCGGCGCGTCCGCCGCCTTCAACATCTCGTTCCCGGTGAACGACAGCGGCGGCTCCGGCGTCCGCCCGACGCAGATCGTCGTCACGCCCCCGGACGAGACGCACTCGGCCACCGTCGCCTGGCCCGCGGGCACCCTGCCGGTCACCGACGGCGGCGACTCGGGCAAGCTGACGGTCGGCCCGGCGAACCGCGTCGGCTGACCTCCCGTTTCACCCGCCGCTCCCCTTCCCGCCGCCGCTCATTGCTCCGGGTAACCCCACGTGATACACAGAGTGACCGTACGTTCCTTCGTATACGGAACCGTCTCACCAGGCGACCCGACAGCCACGGCAGCGTAGGAACTCGGCCAACGAATGGCGCCAATGCGGCAGGCAACAGCGCCAATCTGGGCAAGAATGAGCCTGACCTCTGCGCTGCGGCGGGGGCGACAGAACTACCCACATGGGGCGGTGAGTTACACATGCTGCTGGCAGCCGAAAAGGGCGACATCACGACCATCATCGGCGGGATCGCCCCCGACTGGGGGCCGTTCGGGACACTGGGCAACGAGGCACGCGTGATGATCGAGGTCATCATGGCGGTCGCGATCCTGCTCTGTCTCGGCATCGCGATCTGGGGTGCGGCCAAACAACGCATCGGGGCGACGGCGCTGCGCGACACCTTCAGCGCCGAGCAGGGCAAGGGCCTGATCATCGCGGGCCTGACCGGGGTGTTCCTGATCGGATCCCTCGGCACCCTGTTCACCATCGTGTACGGCATGGCCGTCTAGCCCGCCGGCCCCACCGGTCCCGCACGCCGTACGTCCTGCGGCCGAGGGACCGTCAGTTTCCGGCCGGTCCCACCCGGTTATCCCTTCCTCGCCCTCTATCCCACCTGTCCCGTCGTGCCCAACGGCTGAGGTTGCGTCTCCCTGATGTCGAGTCACCACACCGCGCCCGCGCGGGAACCAGCACGGCTACCGTCGTATCTGGCGTATGCGGCGGTTCAGCAAGAGGTTGAGGGGGCGTGCGCGCAATGAGTCTCGACGACCGGCATGACGACGACCTCTACGGCGGTACGGGGCAGACCCGGACGCGGCTCCCCGAGGGTTCGGGGGGCGACGTGTACGGCGGGGCACGCAGACCGGGACGTTCGTCGTCCCGGTCCCTCGTCACCGTGGTCGGGGTCGTGGTGCTGCTCATCGCGGCCATCGCGTTCGCGAACCGGGGCGACGAGGGGGCCTCCGGCGGTGAGGGCGGGAGTTCCGGTTCCGCCGCGAAGTCGTCGCCCACGGCGCCGACCGGCACGAAGCCGGTCGACTCCGGCTTCGCCCACGACGAGCAGGGGGCGCAGTCCGCTGCCGCGAACTATGCGGTTCGGCTCGGCGGGGACGGGATGTTCAACGCCGCCGAGCGTCGCCGGATCATCCAGGACCTGGCTGACGCCAGTTCGCGTGACCGCTTGCAGTCCGGCTTCGATGCCGACTACTCGGAGTCGTTCCTCAAGTCGGTCGGGCTCGACGCCGACGGGCGGGCTCCCGCGGGCACCACGTTCGTGAACCGTACGTTGCCCGCAGGCACGAAGACGACCAGCTATTCCAGCAGCGGCGCCACCATCGAGGTCTGGTGCAACGGACTGTTCGGGCTCACCGGCGAAACCTCCAAGAACCCGGTGACCACGAGCTGGTTCACCGTGACCATGAAGTTGAACTGGAACGACGGCTGGAAGGTCCTCGAAACCCGCCAGAAGACCGGCCCCACTCCCGTCAACGGCGACAACCCCGTTTCCGGCTCCGACGAGATCGGCGACGCGGTCAAGGACTTCGGAGGGTTCACCTATGCCCGGTAGCCCACGCCGCGTACTCAAGGTCACCGCTGTCGTCGCCGCCGCGCAGACCGCGGTGGTCCTCCTCTCGGCACGCGCCTTCGCCGCCCCTGAGGACGATCCTTGCAGCCTCATCGCGGGGCCGGCCAAGAAGTACTGCGAACGGGACGACAAGAGCGGCGGAGGCGGCGGCGGGCCCGCCACGCCCGACGTCACCAACCCGCTCGACCCCCTCTCCAGCCTCGCCAAGGGCTGTGCCGACGCCGCGTCCTGGACCGTCGACCAGCTCAGTGAGGCCGTGAAGAAGACCGCCGAGGTCGACTTCACCAACCCCAAGTTCCTCCAGCAGTACGCCGTCGTGTTCGCCGCGTCGACCGTGCTGACGCTGCTGCTGTGGCTGATGGCCGTGGCCAAGCGGGCGGTGCGCGGCGTGCCGCTGAGCACCGCCCTGTCCGAGGCCGTCGGCTTCCTCTGGCTGACCGTGCTGGCCTCCGCGTTCACCCCGCTCATCCTGTACACCGTCGTCTCGGCCACGGACGGCGTCACCGACGTCCTGGCGAAGGCCACCGGGAACCAGACGGACACGTTCTTCGGGACGTTCTCGGAGGCGCTGAAGAAGGGCGACGACATCGGCGGCGGCCCGATCATGCTGATCGTGGTGTCGCTCGTGTCGATCGTCGCCGCCGGAGTGCTCTATCTGGAGCTGTACCTGCGCGCCGTCCTGCTCTACGTCGGCGCGCTGCTCGGCGTCGTCGTGTACTCGGGGCTCGTCGACAAGAACCTGTGGGGCCACGTCCGCCGCTGGGTCGGGATCATGGTCGCCGTCATCCTGGTGAAACCGGTCATCGTGATCGTGCTGGGCCTCGCCGGGGCGCTGTCCAGCAGCGACGACGGTCCCGACTCGCTGGCCGCCGTCGTCTCCGGGCTCGCCATCGTGCTGCTCGCCATCTTCGCGAGCGGCATGATCTACCGCTTCGTACCGGGCTTCGGCGACGAGATGGCCAACGTGCGCAAGAACCGGATCATGCAGGGCGCCGAGGGCAAGGCGGCCGCCGCGTTCACCTCGCCCGCCGCCCTCGTCTCGCAGGGCATCAAGACCCACAGCTCCCGCGCGGACAGCGGAGGTTCCGGCAACGGCGGCGCCAGCCAGGCCCGCCCGGCCAACCCCGCGTCCGGCGGCGTGGCCGCGCACAGCACGCGCCCGGCCGCTTCAGGGGGCGGCGGCGGAACTGTCCCCTCCGCCGCACCCCCGCCCCGTACGAGCCCCACGAACACCCCGCACGCGAGCAGGAACCGCGGTAGTGGCAACAACAGCAACGGCAACAGGCAAGGAGGTGCAGGGCGTTGACGACCCAGTCCCACGTGTCCCCTCCGGTCACGCCCCGCCGCACATATCTGATCGGCCGCGCCCGGCCGAACGCGATCGTCGGCAGGAACCGCGAGTCGGGTGAACTCGCGCTGATCATCGCGGGTGCCTTCATCGGCATGATGTGCGGGCTCCTCGTGCCCGTCCTGTCCCTGCGGATCGTCATGCTCATGGGCTTCCCGCTGCTCGCGCTCGCCGCGGTCTACGTCCCGTACCGCGGCCGCACGTTCTACAAGTGGTTCGAGATCAACCGGAGTTACAAGCGCCGGCTGAAGCGCGGCACCGCCTACCGCGCCCGCACCATGGAGGCCGGCACCCGGCTCGACGGGCGCGAGGTCGAGGTCGGACCGCCGCCCGGCATCGGACGGCTGACGTGGCTCGCGGCGCCGTTCGGGCCCGACGAGATCGCCGTCCTGCTGCACGCCGACCGGCGCACGGTGACCGCGGCCATCGAGATCGAGGGCCCCGGCGTCGGCCTGCGCGACTCCGAGGACCAGGAGGCCCTGGTCGACCGGTTCGGGACGCTCCTGAAGCACGTGGCCAACGGGGACGGGTTCGTCACCCGCCTCCAGATGCTCGCCCGGACGCTGCCCGCCGACCCCGACGCGCACGCCAAGGACGTCGCCGTCCGCGGCGACGACCGGGCGCTGGGCTGGCTGCAGGAGTCGTACGACCAACTGCAGTCCATGGTGTCCACCAGCAGCGAGCAGCACCGTGCCTACCTCGTCGCCTGCATGCACTACACGCGCGAGCTGGCCGCCGAGGCGAACGCCATGGCGCGCGCCAGCCGCCCCACGGCGGGCCGGAAGGTCGACCGGGACGCCGGTCTCGCCGTCGTCATGGCCCGTGAACTGACCGACATCTGCTCGCGGTTGCAGGAGGCGGACATCCGCGTGCGCCAGCCGCTGGGGCAGGGCAGGCTCGCGTCGCTCATCCACTCCATGTACGACCCGGACCACCCCATCGACCACATCCAGGCGATGACGAAACGCAATGCCTGGCCCGCCGAGCTGGACGCCATGGAGCCGACGTACTTGCAGGCGAAGACCCGCGAGTCGTCGACCCGCGCGCCCTGGTGCCACGCGACGGCCTGGGTGAAGGAGTGGCCGATGACGCCGGTGGGCGTGAACTTCCTGGCGCCGCTCCTCGTCCACACCCCGGACGTCATCCGCACCGTCGCCGTCACGATGGACCTCGAACCCACCGAGGTCGCCATCGAGCGGATGCTGACCGAGAAGACGAACGACGAGGCGGAGGCGTCCCGCGCCGCGAAGATGAACCGGACCGTCGACCCCCGCGACATCGCCGCCCACGGCCGCCTCGACCAGCGCGGCGAGGACCTGGCGAGCGGCGCGGCCGGGGTCAACATCGTCGGCTACATCACCGTCTCGTCCCGCAACCCGGACGCGCTCGCCCGCGACAAGCGCACCATCCGCGCCTCCGCGGGCAAGTCGTACCTGAAGCTGGAGTGGTGCGACCGCGAGCACCACCGGGCGTTCGTGAACACCTTGCCGTTCGCCACCGGCATCCGACGGTAGTAAGGAAGGCGCACACATGCGGGACCCGCTGTCGATGCTCACGGACGCCTTCACCTCCTTCCTGTTCGGCAAGGTGGAGACGACCCGGCTGCCGGTGCGCACGTCCACCGGCCAGGCACAGGCCGTCTACCTCCCGACCGCCGCGCCGGGCCTCGGCGACTCGGGCGTGATCATCGGACGCGAGGTGTACTCCGGCAAGGGCTACATCTACGACCCCTTCCAGCTGTACGGGCAGCAGCTCCCCGCCCCGCACTGGCTGGTGCTCGGCGAGTCCGGGAACGGCAAGTCCGCGCTGGAGAAGACGTACGTGCTGCGCCAGTTGAGGTTCCGCGACCGGCAGGTCGTCGTCCTCGACGCGCAGGGCGAGGACGGCGTCGGCGAATGGAACCTCATCGCCCAGGAGCTGGGGATAACTCCCATCCGGCTCGACCCGACGGCCGCCCTGGACATGGGGATCCGCCTCAACCCGCTCGACCCCGCGATCACGACGACGGGCCAGCTGGCGCTGCTCCGCACGATCATCGAGGTCGCGATGGGCCACGGCCTCGACGAGCGCTCCGGCTTCGCGCTCAAGGTCGCGCACGCCTACGTCAACGAGACGATCGTGGAGCGCCAGCCCGTCCTGACCGACATCGTCGAGCAGCTGCGCCACCCCGAGCCCGAGTCGGCCGAGGCCATGAACGTGGCCATAGAGGACGTACGGGCCTGGGGCCTGGACGTCGCGCTCGTCATCGACCGGCTGGTCGACGGTGACCTGCGCGGCATGTTCGACGGTCCGACGACGGTCGGCATCGACCTCGACGCCCCCCTGATCGTCTTCGACCTGTCCCACATCGACCGCAACTCCATCGCGATGCCGATCCTGATGGCGATCGTCGGCGTCTGGCTGGAGCACACCTGGATCCGCCCCGACCGGAAGAAGCGCATCTTCCTCGTCGAGGAGGCCTGGCACATCATCAACTCGCCCTTCGTGGCGCAGCTGTTCCAGCGGCTGCTGAAGTTCGGCCGGCGCCTCGGCCTGTCCTTCGTGGCGGTCGTCCACCACCTGTCCGACGTGGTGGACGGGGCGGCGGCCAAGGAGGCGGCGGCGATCCTGAAGATGGCCTCGACCAGAACCATCTACGCCCAGAAGGCCGATGAGGCGAGAGCGACCGGCCGGGTCCTCGGCCTGCCCCGCTGGGCGGTCGAGATCATCCCGACGCTCACCCCCGGCATCGCGGTCTGGGACGTCAACGGCAACGTCCAGGTGGTCAAACACCTGGTCACGGAGACCGAGCGCCCACTCGTCTTCACCGACCGCGCCATGACGGAGTCCTCCAGCGACCCGGTCGGCGACGACGCCCTGTACGCGGCCGAACTGGAGGCGGAGGAGCGCGCCGCGGCCTTCGTCGAGCAACGCCTCAGCGATTCCTCCGAGTCCACGGTGGCCTGATGATGCGGGACGAACGCGGGTACCGGGACGGCGGCGAGCGCGCCCGGGGCGTCCCGGACGGGCTGCTGATCGGCGTCGTGGCGTTCCTGCTGGGCATGACGATCCTGGTGTGGACGGCGACGGGCCTGTCGGGCCTCTTCGCCAAGGGCTCCTGGCCCGCGGACGTGACGTTCGGCCACACCCCGCTGGCCATGCGCTCACTGATCGCCCGCCCCCACGACATCCCGGGCGCCTGGCCCAACACCCCCGCCGCCCAGCTCTCCGGCTACGGCCTCTTCTGGGGCCTCCTCATCGGCCAGCTGATGATCCTGGTGGTCCTGACGGTCTTCGTGGCCGGAACGACGGCCCGCTGGCGTGCGGTACGAGCAACCCGCCGCACCACCATGCCTCCGGCTACCACCGCTGATACGGCTGAGGCTGCGGTCGACCGGGAGACGGCGCCCCGTCAGGGGCGCGGGGCTGTGCCTGATAACGGCTCCGCCGCGGGGCGCGACCAGCCCCCGACAACGGTCGGACAAAAAGAAACCCCAGCCGGGCACACGCTGGAAAAGCCCCCGTCCGACCCCACCCCACCCCTGACGCCCACCCCGGTACCCGCCCCGAGAGGCCCCCTCCACCTGGGCCCCCCGGACACCCGCCACCCCCTCGCCGTACAGGCCATCCACGACGCAGAGGGCCCGGCCCTGGTCATCACCTCGTCCCCGGACGTGTGGGCCGAGACCAAGGACGCCAGGTCCAAGCTCGGCCCCGTCCTCCTCTACGACCCCTCGCACCTGTGCGACACCCCGGCCCGCCTGCACTGGAACCCCGCCGCGGGCTGCGCCGACAAGCAGACGGCGGCCACCCGCGCGGCAGCGCTCCTCGCCCCCATAAGGCCCACCGCCCGCCTTGACTCGGCCCTCGCCGAGACGGCGGAAACGCTCCTCCGCTGCTACCTGCACGCCGCGGCGGTCGACGGCAAACCGTTCC
This sequence comes from Streptomyces sp. KL116D, assembly GCF_030766975.1. NCBI lineage: Bacteria > Bacillati > Actinomycetota > Actinomycetes > Kitasatosporales > Streptomycetaceae > Streptomyces > Streptomyces sp. KL116D. Next base: position 36,024 of record NZ_JASERH010000012.1, read on the forward strand.
GCCACGTCCACCGCTGGGCCCAGGGCACCCAGGTCCAGGACGCCGTACGCATCCTCCGTACGCATCCGAAAGCCTCGGCCGGCGCCGCGGGCGAGCTCGAAGCGGCGCTCACCGCGCACCCCGAACGTCGCGACATCGCGCAGGAGTTGACGGCCCGCGCGCTGTCCTCGCTCTTCTCGGTCCACATCCGTGAGGCGTGCACCCCCAACCGAACTGATGCGCTCACCTTGGATTCCTTCGTGGACGAGGGGGGCACGCTTTATATGGTCGGGGAAGCCATCGAGGATCCCAAGGCGAACCCGGGCGCGATGCCGCTCCTGACGGCCCTCGCCTCGAGCGTGGTCGAGCACGGCCGGCGCATGGCCGAACGGTCACCTGCCGGTCGGCTCGACCCACCAATGACGTTCGTCCTGGACGACGTCGCGGCAGTGGCTCCGCTTCCCCAGCTGCCGGAGCTGCTGGCCACCGGAGCGGACCGGGGCATGGTGACCCTGGCCCTGCTCCGGTCCAGGGAACAGGGCCGCACCCGCTGGCCGGACGCCGAACTCCCGGTCGTCTAGCGTTCGTTCGCGTAGAGCCGGAGGAACGTCCGCACGCCGCTGTCGACCCGCGCGTCCACCTCGGACTCGGCCATCGGCACCACTCCGAAGAACGTGTCCACGGTGACGGACCCGGCGATGAGCAGGGTGAAGTACCGTGCCGCCTCCGCAGCGTTGGCGTCGTCGACGGCCAACAGGCCCTGTGCGCCCAGCTCGGCGAGCCGCAGCCGCACCGCCTCGGTCACCGCACGCGGCCCGATCCGCTGCCACTCCTCGATGACGTCGGCGGGCAGGTGTGGGCCCTCCGAGATGATCTGCCGGACGAGCAGCATGTGCGGGCCGTGCTCGCCGCGCCGTCCCATCCACTCCCGGGCGAACGCGGTGACGTCCTTGTCGAGGTCGGTCACCTTGCCCAAGTGCCGTTCGATGATGGCGACATGGGCCGCCGTGACCGCGGCGGCGCTGTCCATGAGGACCTCGCGGAACAGGTTCTCCTTGCCGCCGAAGTGGTTGTAGAGGGTGCGGGTGGAGACGCCGGCCTCGGCCGCGATCTCGTCGATCCCGGCCCGGGTGTAGCCCTCGCGCCCGAAGACCGTGCGCGCCCCGCGCAGCAGCGCCTGCCGCTTCTCCAGCGTGCCCTTGCGCTGCTGCCCGCCCTGTTCGCGCTTCGCCCGCTCCGCCATGCCCACGCTCCTCCGCTCCCGTCCAGCCTAGGCACAGAGACCTAGGTACAACGACCGTTGCACTTATTACAACCACCGTTGTAGCTTACGGCCATGGCAACCGAATCCCAGGGTTCGGCGGCCCGCGAAGTCGGCGGCGGCCGCCCCACCCCCACCCTGATCGTCGTCCTCCTCGGCATGCTCACGCTGCCGATGGCCATGTCCGGCACCACCGTGGCCCTGCCCCGGATCGGCGCCGACCTCGACGCCTCCGGCGCGGCCCTGCAGTGGGTGGTCGTCGGCTACTTCCTCGCCGCCTCCTCGTTCATGCTGGTCGCGGGCTCGCTCGGCGACCTCTACGGGCGCCGCCGGATCCTCACGGCGGGCGCCACGGTGTACACGGCCGGCACCCTCGCCTCGGCCCTCGCCCAGAACGTCCTGCTGCTCGACGCGGCCCGCCTGCTGTCCGGTGTCGGCGCCGCGGGCGTCATGGCGAGCGGCGGCTCCCTGCTCGCCGCGACCTTCACCGGCCGGGCCCGCACCCGCGTCTTCGCCTCGCTCGGCACCACGGCCGGCCTCGGCCTCGCCTTCGGCCCGACCTTCTCCGGCTGGACGGTCGACGCCCTCGGCTGGCGGGCCACCTTCCTGTCCTACGTCGCCGTGGGCGTCGTCATCGTCGCCGGTACGCGCCTGATGGCCGAGTCACGGGCGGACGTCAGGCCCCGCGTGGACAAGGCGGGCGCGGCGGCGTTCATCGCGGGCCTGGCCCTCGCCCTGTTCGCCGTCACCCAGGGCTCCAAGTCCGGCTGGGGCTCGGCGCAGACGCTGGTCCCCGCGGCGTCGGCCGCCGCCCTGCTCGTGACGTTCCTGCGGATCGAGCGGCGCCTCGTCCGGGCCGGCTCCGGGCGGCGCCCGATCCTCGACGTCCGGCTCGCCCGCAACCCCGCCTTCCTCGGCTGGGCCGTCGGCTCGTTCGGGCTCGGCGCGGGCACCACCGGCGTCCTCGCCTTCCTGCCCACCTACCTCCAGGGCGCGAACGGCACGTCGGCCCGCGCGGCCGGCCTGACCCTGCTCCTGATGACCGTCCCGGTCCTCGCCCTGCCGCCGCTCGGCGCCCGGCTCGTCAACCGCGGCGTCCCGGCCCGCCACCTCCTGGTCCTGTCCCTGCTGCTGATCGCGGCGGGCAACGCCTGGCTCACCACGCTCCACCCCGGCATCTCCACCGCCGCACTGGCCGGGCCGCTCCTGACGATCGGCGCGGGCCAGGGCCTGTCCATCGGCATCATCGACGCCCAGGCCATGTCGATGGTCGCCCCGTCCGAGGTCGGCATGGCCTCCGGCTTCCTCAACACGGTGCGCGGCGGCACCGGCGCGGTGATGCTCACCGTGTTCGGCGCCCTCCTGCTCGCCTCCCTCGAATCCCGCCTCGGATCGGGCGGCCTGGCCGACCGGGTGACCGCGGGCGCCGGCGGTCACGCACCGGAGTTCACGGCGGCGTGGCAACTGACGCTGTGGGCCGTGACCGGCCTGATGACAGTGCTCGCCCTCGTCGTCCACCGGCTGCTGAGCCCGGCCGCCGGCCGGCGTTCCGCACGGCGGAGCGACCGGGCCCGGCCCACGGCCGAGCGCACCGGGACACCCCCGTACACGAAGACGACCCGAACGGCCTGAACAACCCGAACGACGTGAACGACCCGAGATCCCCCACCCGAAGGAGAACCCCCAGATGTCCAGCACCCAGCCCCTGCGCGTGGCGATCGTCATCGGCTCCACCCGCGACGGCCGCCTCGCCCCCACCGTCGGCACCTGGTTCACCGGACAGGCCGCGGCCCACGCCCCCGACACCCACTTCGACGTCATCGACCTGGCCGACCTCGACCTGCCCGACGCCCACCCCGCCTGGGGCCACGAACACACGGCGCCGCAGGCCGAGTTGGCGGCCCGTGTCGAAGCCGCCGACGCATACGTGATCGTCACGCCCGAGTACAACCACAGCTTCCCCGGCCATCTGAAGCACTTCATCGACCTGCACCACACCGAGTGGAGGGCCAAGCCGGTCGGCTTCGTCTCGTACGGGGGCGTGGCGGGAGGCCTGCGCGCCGTCGAGCAACTGCGTCTCGTCTTCGCCGAGTTGCACTGCGCCACGGTCCGCGACGGCGTCAGCTTCCACAAGGCGCACGACGGCCTCTTCACCGAGGGCGGCCCGGCCCACGACGAGCAGGGCGCGGCCGGCGCGGCCAAGGTCATGCTCGACCAGCTGGACTGGTGGGCCCGCGCCCTGCGCACGGCGCGGGCCGAAACCCCGTACGGCTAACTCTCCTTTGAACTCCCTCAACTCTTCTTGAGCTCGCTCAACTCTTCCTGAGCTCCATCTCGCGCTCCAGCTTCGAGGGGTCGCCCGCCATCGGGACGGCCCCTCCGGTGCGTACGAAACCGTATCGGCGGTAGAACGCCTCGGCCCGCGCGTTGTCCTCGTGCACGTAGAGCCGCACCCGGTCGATCCCGTCGATCGTCCAGGCCCACTCCACGGCGGCGTCGAAGAGCCCCCGGACCACGCCGCCGCCGCGTGCCTCCGGCCGCACGTACACCCCGACGACCGCGCCCTGCCGCCGCTCCACCGGGTCCCCGAAGTAGTCCTTCGCCCCGGCCTCCTCGACGAGCAGCACCACGGACCCGACGAGCCGCCCGCCGGACGCCTCCGCCACGAACTGCCGGGCCCACGTCCCGTGCGAGTTGCCCGCGGCCCGGTCCCGCCAGAAGTCGTCCGGCCGCGCGACCGCTTCCTCGTACGTCTCCAGGAACGCGATCGACGCCGCCTCGTCGCGCAGCGCGGCCAGCCGCAGCTCCTTGACCGCCCGCCACTCGTCGGCCCGGACCGGGCGTACGTCCACGTCGCTCATGCGCCCGATCCTCGGGGCCCGTACGCCCGGCCGCAAGCGAATTCCGTTCCGTTGCCACCCACCCCACCCGCGCCCACCCCGACCAGCCGCCCCACGCGCCCATGGCGGCCAGCCGCACCGGCACCTGCCCCACCCTGAGCTCCCTGACCCTCCGCTGAACGCCCCGGCCACCGCGGCCCGCACACGCGCTTGGGGGGCAGGTCGTACCCCGGTACTACGCCGCCCTCCGAACGGGAGCCCCTGGTCCGACGCCCACGCACCCGCCCGATCCCTACCTTCGACGCATGACGATCCAAGCCCACGGACTCACCAAACGCTACGGCGACAAGACCGTCGTCGACGACCTCACCTTCACGGTCGAGCCCGGCACGGTCACCGGATTCCTCGGCCCGAACGGCGCCGGCAAGTCCACCACGCTGCGCATGCTGCTCGGCCTGGACGCCCCGACCGCCGGCCGCGCCACCATCGGCGGCCGCCCGTACGCCGACCACCCGGCCCCCCTCACCGAGGTCGGCGCGCTCCTGGAGGCGAAGGCCGTCCACCCGGGCCGCACCGCCTTCCACCACCTCATGGCGCTCGCCCACACGCACGGCATCCCGCGCTCCCGCGTCGAGCAGGTCCTCGACCTGGCCGGCCTGACGGACGTGGCGGGCAAGCGGGTCAAGGGCTTCTCCCTCGGCATGGGGCAGCGGCTCGGCATCGCCGCGGCGCTCCTCGCCGACCCGGCAGCCATCGTCCTCGACGAACCGGTCAACGGGCTCGACCCCGAGGGCGTCCTGTGGATCCGCAACCTCCTCAAGTCCCTCGCCCAGCAGGGCCGTACGGTCCTGGTCTCCTCCCACCTGATGTCCGAGATGGCGTTGACCGCCGACCACCTGGTCGTCATCGGCCGCGGCCGCCTCCTCGCCGACACCACGGTCGCCGACCTCGTCCGCACCTCGGGAGCGGCCTACGTCAAGGTCGTCACGCCCGAGGCCGCCCGCCTGCGCGACCTCCTGACCGCCACCGGCGTCACGGACACCGAGGTCACGGCCGGCGAGGCGCCGGGAACGCTCCACGTGCACGGTCCCGACGCCCCCGAGATCGGCACCCTGGCCGCCGCCCACGGCGTACCCCTCTTCGAACTCACCCCGCAGGCCGCCTCGTTGGAGCAGGCCTTCATGAACCTCACCCACGACGCCGTCGAGTACCAGGCGGCCGCGCCCACGGCAGGAGCCGCAGCATGAGCGCCCCCACGACCGCCTACGCGGTGACCACCCCGCGCGTCCTGCACGCCGAATGGCACAAGCTCCGCACCCTGCGCAGCACGTGGTGGACCCTGGGCCTCTCGGTCGCGCTCGTGGTCGGCGTCGGCCTGATGATGGGCTCCACCTACGACGGCGACGACGCGAACATCGACACCATCGTCTTCACCCTCTTCGGCACCCAGCTCTCCCAGATCTGCATCGCCGTCCTCGGCATCCTGATCACGGCGAGCGAGTACGCGAACGGCCTGGTCCGCGCCACCATGGCGGCCGTGCCGCGGCGCCTGCCCGTGCTCTGGTCGAAGGCCGCCGTCTTCACCGCCGTGGCCTTCGCCGTCACGTTCGCCACGAACGTCGGCACGTTCCTGCTCGCCCAGATCTGGCTCTCCGACACCGACAAGGCCCTGTCCCTCACGGACTCCGGCGTCCTCGGCGCCCTCGCGGGCAGCGCGGCGGGCATCACCCTCCTCAGCCTCATCGCGCTCGGCCTCGGCGCGCTGTGCCGCTCGGTCCCGGCGGCCATCGGCGCCTTCATCGGAGGCGTGATGATCCTCCCCGAGGTCCTCCAGATGATCAGCTTCGACCCCGTGCAGAGCGCCGTGAAGTACTTCCCGACCAAGTCCGCGGAAGCCCTCGGCTCGATCGCCCCGGTCGCCGACCACAACGGCGCGGGCGCCGGCCTCGTCGCCCTGGTCCTGTGGGCGGCCGCCACCCTCGCCGCGGCGGCCCTCCTTCTCAAGCGCCGCGACGTGTGACCAGGATGTCCCGGTGACGTCATCGCCCTCCCAGCCCGACTCCGAGGAGCAGGAGCCGCTCTCGCGGCTCCTGCAACGCACCGCCCAGCGGGTGCGCGCCTACGACCGGCGCCACCCGCTGCCGTGGGACCTGTCCGTGGCGGGCTTCTTCGTCATCGCCGCCCTCATCGACTACTCGGGCGGCGGCTGGCAGAACATAGCCCACAACACCCACGTCCCCGGCCGGCTCGTCCTCTTCCTGAGCCTCGCCCTGTCGGTCCCGCTGCTGTGGCGCCGCACCCACCCCATGGCCGCCCTCACGGTCATGGTGACGGCGGGCATCGTGAACAGCGCCACCGGCGCCGTCCTCCAGGCCGCGCTCCTCCAGCTGTTCGTCGTCTTCAACGTGGCCCTGCGCTCCCGCATCCGCACCCTCGTGCTGTGCTGCGCGATGACGATGGTCCCGGTCCTGGTCGGCGTGGCCCGCTATCCGAAGGGAAGCTGGGACCAGCAGGTCGTCCCCCAGATCTGGGCCCTGGCCCTGGTCGCCGTCCTCGGCCTCGCCATCCGCAGCCGCCAGGACTACACCAACTCCCTGGTCGAGCGCGCCCGCCAGCTCGAAGTGGAACGCGACCAGCAGGCCCGGCTCGCGACCGCCGCCGAACGCTCCCGGATCGCCCGCGAGATGCACGACATCATCGGCCACAACCTCTCCGTCATCACGGGCCTCGCCGACGGCGGCTCCTACGCGGCCGCCCGCAACCCCGAGCGGGCGGGCCAGGCCCTCACCGCGATCGCCACCACCAGCCGCCAGGCCCTCACCGAACTCCGCCGCCTGCTGGACGTCCTGGGCGCGGAAACTCCCGCGCAGACCGCCGAGTTGACCCCGCAGCCCATGCTCACGGACCTCGACGCGCTGATCGACGGCGTCCGCACGGCGGGCCTCCCCGTCGAGGTGACCCACCACGGCACCGAGCCCGCCGACCTGCCGCCCGGCACCCAACTGGCGTTGTACCGCATCGCCCAGGAGGCCCTCACCAACACCCTGAAGCACGCGGGCCCGCAGGCCACCGCCACGGTCGACCTCGCCCACGCCCCGGACGCCGTCACCCTCACGGTCTCGGACACCGGCCACGGCGGCACCCCCGCGCCCGGCGGCCGGGGTCTCACGGGAATGCGTGAGCGAACTTCCCTCTACGACGGCACACTTGAGGCAGGTCCCCGGCCCACCGGCGGCTGGCGGGTCACCGCCCGGCTCCCTCTCCCTAAGGACACCTCAAGGTGACTTCGGTCCTCATCGTCGACGACCAGCCCATGCAGCGCTTCGGCTTCCGCATGCTCCTGGAGAGCCAGGACGACCTGAAGGTGGCCGGCGAGGCGGGCACGGGGACGGACGCGGTCCGCCTCGCGGCCGAACTCCGCCCCGACGTCGTCCTGATGGACATCCGCATGCCCGGCATGGACGGCATCGAGGCCACCCGCCGCGTCGTCTCCACCGGCGACGACGGCCCGCGCGTCCTGATCCTCACCACGTTCGACATGGACGAGTACGCGTACGCGGGCCTGCGCGCCGGCGCCTCCGGATTCCTCATCAAGGACGCGCTCCCGGAGGAACTCCTCGCCGGCATCCGCGCCGTGGCGGCCGGCGACGCGATCGTCGCCCCCAGCCTGACCCGCCGCCTCCTGGACGCGTACGTCGACCATCTCCCGGCAGCCCCCGGTACGGCCCCTGGCCCGGACCCCCGCATCGCCTCCCTCACCGACCGCGAACGCGAGATCCTCACCGTCATCGCGCAGGGCTGGACGAACTCGGAGATCGCCCAGCGGCTTCACCTGGCGGAATCGACGGTGAAGACCCACGTCTCCCGCATTCTGGCGAAGACCGGAGCACGGGACCGGGTGCAGGCGGTGATCGTGGCGTACGACGCGAAATTGGTGGAGCCGGCATAACGCGCCGGTATAACCGGTCGCTATAACGCAGAAAAGCCCCGGACCGTGTCCCGGTCCGGGGCTTCTCTCAAAATTT
>NZ_JASERH010000013.1:0-108593 GCF_030766975.1 Streptomyces sp. KL116D
CGCCACCACGAGACAGGCCCCCGGCAGCGCCCACGGCCCGAACTCCCGGCCGGACCGCAGCTGTTCACCCGTCACCCAGCCGAAGGCCGCGGCCCCCCGCACCGCCGGCCACCGGCCGGCCGCCACCACGTCGTGCCCCGCCCACGGCGCGCACTGCCCCCGCCAGAGGGCCGCGCGGCCCGCACCGCCCGGGACGTCCTCAAGTCCTGACACCACGACCGTCGCTCCGTTCTCTGCGTGTGATGGAGGTTCCACCCTCAAGACACGGCAGAGAACCGGACCGGCAAAGAATCTCGACGGCCGCCTCCGGCAACTCCCTTACGCGGGGCGCCCCTTGGGCCTGCGCAGCCCGGCCTCGGTGAGCCGTCGCACCAGTTCCTTCGAGCCGATCTCCACGGCGCCCGCACCGACCGCGTCCGCGTACCGGTGCGCGGGGATGTCGTAGTGGTCGCGCTCGAAGGCCCGGGCGGGCACCCCCAGCCCCTCGGCGAACGCGTGCAGTTCGTCGAACGAGACGTCGCTGACCAGGTGCGACCACATGCGGCCGTGGCCCGGCCAGTTCGGCGGGTCGATGTAGACGGTCATCCGGCCACGGTCCCCAGCGCCCCCACCGGCGCGACCACCACCCCGGCCTCGGAGCAGACCCAGTGCGGGTCGGCGCCCAGCTCCGGCTCCACGTCGAGGGCGTGCGGGTCGCCGGTGCCGCACACCGGGCACAGCGGCCACCGGCCGTAGCGCTCCAGGAGGCCGTCCTTGACGTCCTGGGCGACGAGCCCGGTCACGTACTCGACGCCCTCCGGCCACTGCTCGACCCACCAGCGGCGCGAGGCGATCGACTCCTCGACGAGCGAGACGACGTCCGCGTCGGCGACGTCCACCGCCTTGAGGTCGGCGAGGACGAGGGCGCGGGCGGCGTGCAGGGCCTGTTCGAGCGGGCTGACGGAATCCATGCACCCATTGTCCCGCGCCCCTCATATGTGACGGACGTCCCGGCCGAAGGACCCTTGACCGCGACACGCCGCGAAAATATCTTTCATTATGTGAGCAATGACGTGAAGGAAAGTTTCGCCAGCGATGCGCCGCCCGCCCCGGCCGCCCTCGCGGCCAAGGTGCGCACCCTGGCGCCGTCGATGACCCGCTCGATGCAGCGGGTCGCCGAAGCGGTCGCCGGCGACCCGGCGGGCTGCGCCGCCCTCACCGTCACCGGCCTCGCCGAGCTCACCGGCACCAGCGAGGCGACGGTGGTCCGCACCGCCCGCCTCCTCGGCTACCCCGGCTACCGGGACCTGCGCCTGGCGCTCGCCGGCCTCGCCGCCCAGCAGCAGTCGGGCCGGGCCCCGGCCGTCACCGCCGACATCGCGGTCGACGACCCGATCGCCGACGTCGTCGCCAAGCTGGCCTACGACGAGCAGCAGACCCTCGCCGACACCGCGGCCGGCCTGGACACCGTGCAGCTCGGCGCCGCCGTGGCCGCCCTCGCGGGCGCCCGCCGCGTCGACGTGTACGGGGTCGGCGCCTCCGGCCTCGTCGCCCAGGACCTCGCGCAGAAGCTGCTGCGCATCGGCCAGGTCGCGCACGCGCACAGCGACCCGCACCTGGCGATCACGAACGCGGTGACGCTGCGCGGCGGCGACGTCGCGGTCGCCATCACCCACTCCGGCGGCACCGGCGACGTCATCGAGCCGCTGCGGGTGGCCTTCGAGCACGGCGCCACGACCATCGCGATCACCGGCCGCCCCGACGGGCCCGTCTCGCAGTACGCCGACCACATCCTGACCACCTCCATCGCCCGCGAGAGCGAGCTGCGGCCGGCCGCGATGTCGTCCCGCACGAGCCAGCTCCTCGTCGTGGACTGCCTGTTCGTGGGCGTCGCCCAGCGCAGTTACGAGACGGCCGCGCCCGCCCTCTCGGCGTCGTACGAGGCCCTCGCCCACCGACATTCACCCCGCGGCCGGGGCGGCCGCTAGCCCCGGCGCCCGCGCACACCCCTCGCCCCGCCACCGCCCCCCCGTCACCCGTCACCCGTCACCCCGGAAAGAGCCGTCCGCCATGACCACCACCGACGACGCCGCCTACTCCGAGCTCCGCGCCCAGCTGGACACCCTCACCACCGAGGCGTTCCGCCCCGAGCTCGCCGAGATCGACCAGCTCTCCACCCTGGAGATCGCGAAGATCATGAACGGTGAGGACGCCTCCGTCCCCACCGCCGTCGCCGCGCAGCTGCCGCAGATCGCCGCCGCGATCGACGGCACCGCCGAGCGGATGGCCCGCGGTGGCCGCCTGATCTACGCGGGCGCCGGCACCGCTGGACGGATGGGCGTGCTGGACGCCTCCGAGTGCCCGCCCACCTTCAACACGTACGACGGCCAGGTCGTCGGCCTGATCGCGGGCGGCCCGTCCGCGATGGTGAAGGCGGTCGAGGGGGCCGAGGACTCCAAGGAGCTGGCGGCCGCGGACCTGGACGGCCTGGACCTGACCGCGGACGACATCGTCGTCGGCATCTCCGCCTCCGGCCGCACCCCGTACGCGATCGGCGCCGTCGAGCACGCCCGCGCCCGCTACGGCGCACTCACCGTCGGCCTGTCCTGCAACGCGGACAGCGCCCTCGCGGCCGCCGCGGACCACGGCATCGAGGTCGTCGTCGGCCCCGAGCTCCTCACCGGTTCCACCCGGCTGAAGGCGGGGACGGCCCAGAAGCTGGTCCTCAACATGCTCTCGACCGTCACCATGATCCGGCTCGGCAAGACGTACGGGAACCTGATGGTCGACGTACGCGCGTCGAACGAGAAGCTGCGGGCCCGCTCCCGCCGCATCGTCTCCCTCGCCACCGGCGCCGAGGACGCCGCCATCGAGGCCGCGCTCGCCGCGACCGACGGCGAGGTCAAGAACGCCATCCTCGTCATCCTCGGCGAGGTCGACGGCCCCACGGCCGCCCGCCTCCTGCACGACTCGCAGGGTCACCTGCGGGCCGCTCTCCTCGCGGCCACCACCACCCCGTAGAACCACCGGAACCACTCCCCGCACAGCAAGGCAGCACGCACCATGGCTGAGAACAAGAACCGCGACGTGGCGGCCTCGATCCTGCCGCTCATCGGCGGTGCCACGAACGTCACCTCCGTAGCCCACTGCATGACCCGGCTCCGGCTGGGGCTCGCGGACCGCTCGCTCGTCCAGGACGAGGCGCTCAAGGCGCTTCCCGACGTCATGGGCGTGGTCGAGGACGACACGTACCAGATCGTCCTCGGCCCGGGGAAGGTCGCCCGCGTCACCCCCGAGTTCGAGGAGCTGGTCAACGAGGGCAAGGCCGCCGCGCCCGCCCCCGAGGCGCACGCCCTGACCGCGGACGAACTGGCCGCGCAGGGCGCCGAGCTGAGGGCGGCGCGGAAGGCCAAGAACGCCACCCCGTTCAAGCTGTTCCTCCGCAAGATCGCCAACATCTTCGTCCCGCTGATCCCGGCCCTGATCGGCTGCGGCATCATCGCCGGCATCAACGGCCTGCTGGTCAACCTGGAGTGGCTGCCGGGCGTCACCCCGGCGCTCGCCGCCATCGCCTCCGGCTTCATGGCGCTGATCGCCGTCTTCGTCGGCTACAACACGGCGAAGGAGTTCGGCGGCACGCCGATCCTGGGCGGCGCGGTCGCGGCCATCATCGTGTACGCGGGCGTGGCGAACATCGAGGCGTTCGGCCAGAAGCTCTCGCCCGGCCAGGGCGGTGTGCTCGGCGCGCTGGGCGCGGCGGTGCTCGCCGTGTACGTGGAGAAGTGGTGCCGCAAGTGGGTGCCGGAGGCGGTCGACGTCCTGGTCACCCCGACCATCACGGTCCTGGTCTCCGGCCTGGTCACGATCTTCGGCCTGATGTACGTCGCGGGTGAGGTCTCCACCGGCATCGGCACGGCGGCCAACTGGCTCCTGGACAACACCGGCGCGTTCGCCGGCCTGGTCCTCGGCGGCCTCTTCCTCCCGCTGGTCATGCTGGGCCTGCACCAGGCCCTCATCCCGATCCACACCACCCTCATCGAGCAGCAGGGCTTCACGGTCCTGCTCCCCATCCTGGCGATGGCGGGCGCCGGCCAGGTCGGCTGTGCGATCGCCGTCTACAAGCGTCTCAAGCACAACAAGTCGATCCGCAACACCATCAAGTCGGCGCTTCCCGCGGGCTTCCTCGGCGTCGGCGAGCCCCTCATCTACGGCGTCTCGCTCCCGCTGGGCCGTCCCTTCATCACCGCCTGCGTGGGCGGCGCGGCGGGCGGCGCGTTCGTCGGCCTCTTCTCGATGCTCGGCGACAAGGTCGGCTCGACCGCCATCGGCCCGTCCGGCTGGGCGCTCTTCCCGCTCCTCGACGGCAACCACGGCTGGGGCACGACGGCCGCGATCTACGGCGGCGGCCTGCTGGTCGGCTACGCCGTCGGCTTCCTCGCCACGTACTTCTTCGGCTTCAGCAAGGAGATGCTGGTCGACCTGAACGCGGACGTGGACGCGGGCGAGTCCCCCGAGGCCCGCGCCGAGGAGGGCCCGTCGGCCCCGAAGACCACGGCCGCGGACCACACGAAGGAACCGGCGAAGGTCTGACCCCCTTCGCTCCCCCATCCCCGGGCCCCGCGGAAGCCACCCCCGAGCTCCGCGGGGCCCGGCCTTGTCCAGGGCCGCGAGGAACGGCGCGACCAGCCCCCACCGACCCGCCCCCGGCCGCAGGGTCCGTCTCACCGCGGACGAACCGGGACGTTACCTGTCAAACCAGTAACCTGCTAGCGTGCACCCATCATGGACACGCACCCCGGCCTCCTGGACTTCCGTTGGTACGGCGGAAGGCTCTCGGTCAACTTCACGGCCACGCTGGGCAAACGCGGACCCGAACCGGTCGAGCGGCTGCGCACGCCGGACGACCTGTCCCGCTGGTGCCACGAGGCGAGCCTGTCCGAGGGACCGCTGCCGGACGCCACGACCCGGACCCTCACGCAGGCCCGCCACCTGCGCGAGGCCCTCTACCGGGCCCTGACCGGCGCGCCGGGCCCGGCCGACCTGGACACGGTCAGCACCTGGTCCTCCCGCTCCCTGCCCGGCCCCCGCCTCGCCCTCGGCGAGAACGGCACCGCGACCCTGGAACGGCCCCAACTCCACCTCACGGGCGACCTGTTGACGCTGGTCGCCCGGGACGGCGTCGACCTCCTGACGGGACCGCACGCCCACCGTGTCCGGGAGTGCGCCGCACCCGACTGCACCCTGCTCTTCGTCGACGAGAGCCGCCCCGGCCGACGCCGCTGGTGCTCCATGGACACCTGCGGCGCCCGCACGAAGATGCAGGGCTACCGGGCCCGCCGCGCCCGCTGAACCGGCCGACCGCGACGTCGGGCACGCCGCCGACGGCGACCTCCCGAGCCCCGTTCCCGTACCCGTGCGCCGCTCTCCACATGCGCCGGGGCGCGCCCTCCCGCATCCTGACCCCATGGCTGACAGCACTCTTTCCAAGATCTCCTGGACCGAGTTCCGCCCCGACCAGCGACGCCTGGTCACCGGTGCCGCCCTGACCGGCCTCGGCATGCTCACGGCCGCGGCCGGTGTCGGCGTCCTGGTCTTCGAGCTGGCGCGCGCGGGCCGCACCTGGACCGGCGCGTGGGAGGTGCCGCCCGCCGAGCTGGCGTCCCGCGCCCTCCACCAGGCCCAGAGCGCCGCCCAGAGCGCCGCGCAGGCCGGCCGCGAGGCGTGGACCAGCTATCAGGAGTCCCCCGTCTCCTCCCGCTAGGAGCACGCCAGGAGCCGAGGACCGCCTGCTCAGGCGCGGGCGCGGTCCTTCCAGCCCGGGATCGTCGGCAGCACCCGCTCGGCGACCTGGAGCAGCGTCGTGTCGTCCGGCACCCCGCCGTCCGAGCGCCACAGGGTCAGCTCGTAGAAGCCGCCGCTGTCCTTGTCGTGCAGCGGGACGACGAGGACCCGGGCCGGGACGCCCGGCGCGCTGGTCGCGTCGCTGCCGTCGAGGCGGAAGCCGATGCTGATGGTGCGGTCGGAGTAGAGGGCCCCGTTGCGGCCGAGCACCTTCTGCGGCTGGACCTCGTCGCCGAGCAGCTCGGCGGTCGTGGCCACCGTGAGCTTGTTGTACGTCGCCGACAGGGTCACGGTGTACGTGTCGAACTCGACCCGCGACGAGGGGTGCGGGATCTTGCTGCTGCCGGTGCCGATCGAGCCCCCGCCGCCGCTCGCGCTCTTGGCGGTCTCCGCCGGCGTACCGAGGAGTTCGGCGAGGTCGGAGCGGTTGAGCGCGGTGCACAGCTGCGCTCCGTACGCCCGGCCCGCCGCCTTGTCGCCCTTCTCGGCCTCGCCGCCCGAGCAGACCGCGGGTTTCGCCTCGGCGGCCGCGCCGGTGTCCGTCTGGTTCTTCGAGATCGCCCAGAATCCGACGGCGAGCGCGCCCACCAATGCCACGGCGGATATCGCCTGGCCCCACGGATTCATGCCCTTCTCGGGCACGTCATTACTGTCCGCCATGTCCCCCACCCGCCCCGATCCCCTGACATATGCCGGGGGACCATAACCCGTGATCATCGGGCGGACAAGGAAAATCTTGATCACGCGGGCGGCCCCGGAAAACGCCCGAGGGCGGCACCCTCTCGCGAAGAGAAGGTGCCGCCCTCGGGAAAGGACAGGCCGAACCGTCAGACGGCTCAGAAGTCCATGTCACCGCCCGGCATGCCGCCGCCGGCCGGGGCAGCGCCCGCCTTCTCCGGCTTGTCGGCGATGACGGCCTCGGTGGTGAGGAACAGCGCGGCGATGGAGGCGGCGTTCTGCAGGGCAGAGCGGGTCACCTTCGCCGGGTCGAGGATGCCCTCGGCGATCATGTCGACGTACTCGCCCGTGGCGGCGTTCAGACCGTGGCCGACGGCCAGGTTCCGAACCTTCTCCACGACGACGCCACCCTCGAGACCACCGTTGACGGCGATCTGCTTGAGCGGGGCCTCCAGGGCGAGCTTCACGGCGTTGGCGCCGGTCGCCTCGTCACCGTCGAGCTCGAGCTTCTCGAAGACCGCGGAGGCCTGGAGCAGGGCCACGCCACCACCGGCGACGATGCCCTCCTCGACGGCCGCCTTCGCGTTGCGAACGGCGTCCTCGATGCGGTGCTTGCGCTCCTTGAGCTCGACCTCGGTCGCGGCACCGGCCTTGATGACCGCAACACCGCCGGCGAGCTTCGCCAGGCGCTCCTGCAGCTTCTCGCGGTCGTAGTCGCTGTCCGAGTTCTCGATCTCGGCACGGATCTGGTTGACGCGGCCCTGGACCTGGTCGCTGTCACCGGCGCCGTCGACGATCGTCGTCTCGTCCTTGGTGATGACGACCTTGCGGGCGCGGCCGAGCAGGTCGAGACCGGCGTTCTCCAGCTTGAGGCCGACCTCCTCGGAGATGACGGTGCCACCGGTGAGGATGGCGATGTCGCCGAGCATGGCCTTGCGGCGGTCACCGAAGCCCGGGGCCTTGACGGCGACGGACTTGAAGGTGCCACGGATCTTGTTGACGACCAGGGTCGACAGGGCCTCGCCCTCGACGTCCTCGGCGATGATCAGCAGCGGCTTGCCGGACTGCATGACCTTCTCGAGCAGCGGAAGGAGGTCCTTCACGTTGCCGATCTTCGAGTTGACGATGAGGATGTACGGGTCGTCGAGCGACGCCTCCATACGCTCCATGTCGGTGGCGAAGTACGCCGAGATGTAGCCCTTGTCGAAGCGCATACCCTCGGTGAGCTCCAGCTCCAGACCGAAGGTCTGGGACTCCTCGACGGTGATGACGCCTTCCTTGCCGACCTTGTCCATGGCCTCGGCGATGAGCTCGCCGATCTGGGTGTCGGCGGCGGAGATGGAGGCGGTCGAAGCGATCTGCTCCTTGGTCTCCACGTCCTTGGCCTGCTCGAGCAGGGCGGCGGAGACGGCCTCGACGGCCTTCTCGATGCCACGCTTGAGGGCCATCGGGTTGGCACCGGCGGCCACGTTGCGCAGACCCTCGCGCACCAGGGCCTGGGCCAGGACGGTCGCGGTCGTCGTGCCGTCACCGGCGACGTCGTCCGTCTTCTTCGCGACCTCCTTGACCAGCTCGGCGCCGATCTTCTCGTACGGGTCCTCGAGCTCGATCTCCTTGGCGATGGACACACCATCGTTGGTGATCGTGGGGGCGCCCCACTTCTTCTCGAGGACGACGTTGCGACCCTTGGGGCCCAGGGTCACCTTGACGGCGTCGGCGAGCTGGTTCATGCCGCGCTCGAGGCCGCGCCGTGCCTCCTCGTCGAACGCGATGATCTTGGCCATGTGAAGTGGTCCTCCCGGACGGGGTGGAAACGCAAACGGACCGTGCTGGTGCCCGCGACGGACGGCCTGCAGCCCTTGTGGTTCCTTGCCCCACCCGGCCTGCGAGCCTCACCGACCCGATCCAAGTTCTGTCACTCTCACTCGGAGAGTGCTAACGCCAATGATTAGCACTCGGCACCCCCGAGTGCAAGGCCGTTCGGAGAAGCCGGGGGTCGCCGGGGCAGCACGAAGGGCCCGCCCCCGGCAACCGGGAGACGGACCCTTCATGGACGTACGAAGCCTGCTGTCAGTCGCGACGCGCTTCAGCCGGCGGCCAGGCGGACCATGTCGGCCTGCGGCCCCTTCTGGCCCTGCGAGATCTCGAATTCCACTCGCTGACCCTCTTCGAGGGTGCGGTAGCCGTCCATCTGAATCGCGCTGTAGTGGACGAAAACATCCGCACCACCGTCGACCGCGATGAAGCCGTACCCCTTCTCCGCGTTGAACCACTTGACGGTGCCCTGAGCCATGCCTAACTCCCCTATTACTGGCCCTTGCGCGAGACCACACTTCGCGGTCCCGGGTCAGACCTCACGCCCCAAAGGGTTTGGGGGTGTGCGCCGGAACGCGTCGACCGCGGCTGAATGTATCTGCCCAACTGCCGTCTGCAACAGGTCAATCGGACGAGAATTCTGGGCACGCCAGATCGGGGAAACCAGGCCAACTCACCGGATTCCAGGGCAAGTCGGGCCGCACAAATGCCATAAAGAGCCCGAATGGGCTGGACACTTTGGCTGCTTCTTGTCGGGGCTCGGGCGAGAACTCATATGCGCCCGTCATGCACCACGTACGAGAGCGAAGCAGGTTCCCCAACTGTACCGCGCTCAACCATGCAGAATTGCCCCCTCCGCTTCTCTCGCGGAGGGGGCAATTCGAGTAACTCTGTGTGGAACGGCGAAAGATCAGCCGCCGGCGACGGCCGGAATGATCGAGACGCCCGCGCCGTCCGGCGTCGCCGTCTCCAGGCCCTGCTCGAAGCGGACGTCGTCGTCGTTGACGTAGACGTTGACGAAGCGGCGCAGCTTGCCCTGGTCGTCGAGGACGCGGGCGGCGATGCCGGTGTGGTTCTTCTCCAGGTCGGCGATGACGTCGGCGAGGGTCGCGCCCTCGGCGGCGACCTCGGCCTGACCGCCGGTGTAGGTGCGGAGGATGGTGGGGATGCGGACGTTGACGCTCATGGGTTCACCTCGGTCTTTCAGCCCCGCCGGCGTTCGAGGAGCGGGGATCCGGGGGCAGGGCCCCCGGTTTCGGGAAGGGGCGGGTCGGGGGAATCTACTCGGCGAGCCCGGCAGCGCGGAACGCGTCCAGCGACGGCCGAATGGTCGCTGTGGCCTGCGAAGACTCCGCGACCGCGTCGAGGGTCTTCAGACCGTCGCCCGTGTTCAGGACGACCGTCGTCAGGGACGGGTCGATGAGGCCCGCCTCGATGAGCTTCTTCGTGACGCCCAGCGTCACACCGCCCGCCGTCTCGGCGAAGATGCCCTCCGTCTGCGCGAGCAGCTTGATCGCGTCGACGACCTGCTCGTCGTTCACGTCCTCCACGGCACCGCCGGTGCGGCGCGCGATGTCCAGGACGTACGGGCCGTCGGCCGGGTTCCCGATCGCGAGCGACTTGGCGATCGTGTTCGGCTTCTGCGGGCGGACCACGTCGTGGCCGCCCTTGTAGGCGACGGAGACCGGGGAGCAGCCCTCGGCCTGGGCGCCGAAGAGCTTGTACGGCTTGTCCTCGACGAGACCGAGCGCGATCAGCTCCTTCAGGCCCTTGTCGATCTTCGTGAACTGCGAGCCGGACGCGATCGGGATGACCAGCTGGTCGGGCAGCCGCCAGCCGAGCTGCTCGCAGATCTCGTACGCGAGCGTCTTGGAACCCTCGCCGTAGTACGGGCGGAGATTCACGTTCACAAAGCCCCAGCCCTCGCCCAGCGGGTCGCCGATGAGCTCGGAGCAGAAGCGGTTCACGTCGTCGTAGTTGCCCTCGATCGCGACGAGGTCACCGCCGTAGACACCGGCCATGACGACCTTGCCCTGCTCCAGGTCGTGCGGGATGAACACGCAGGAGCGGAAGCCGGCGCGGGCCGCGGCGGCGCCGACGGCGCCGGCCAGGTTGCCCGTGGAGGAGCAGGAGAGCGTGGTGAAGCCGAAGGCGCGGGCGGCCTCGATGGCCTGCGCGACGACCCGGTCCTTGAAGGAGTGCGTGGGGTTGCCCGAGTCGTCCTTGACGAACAACTTGCCCTGCTCGACGCCGAGTTCACGGGCGAGGTTGTCGGCCTTGACGAGCTTGGTCCAGCCGGGGTTCAGGTTCGGCTTCTCGGCGACGTCGGCCGGGACGGGCAGCAGCGGGGCGTAGCGCCAGATGTTGGCGGGACCGGCCTCGATCTGCTTGCGGAGTGCCTCGGGGTCGCCGACGGGCAGGTCGTACGCGACTTCCAGAGGCCCGAAACACTCGACGCAGGCGAAGATCGGTCCGAGCGGGAACTGTGCGCCGCACTCGCGGCAGGAGAGCCCGGAGGCGGGACCGAGGTCGACGGTGGGGGCGGTCGTGGGTTCGGTCGCGACAGTCTGTGCAGCCATGAGAGGCGAGGCCCTTTCTCCTCATCTTCCTCGCGACGCATCTCGCCGCGAGACGGATTTGGCACCTTCCCTAGCCGGGAGCCTCGCGGACGCACTGCGATGTGCGGACGAGACCGGCTGGAGGGTTGCCGGGGCTTCAACGGGCCGTATCCCTCTGCCCCTCTGGATGAGCGGTATTCGATTGTGACGTCCGGGACCCCCGACATGCGATGGTCACCGACGTTGTTCAAGACTGTAACCGAAGCCCTGGACCCTTGAGATAGTCGTCCGAACCGCGAGATGGATCACATACGGGAGGCCCCTGACCGTGCTGGAAGAGGTCGAGCGCTGGCTGAGCAGGCGTTCCTGGTCCGTGGCCGACCGCCCGCGCCAGCAGCTGATCGCCGCGAAGCGGGCGTCGGGCCGGACGGTGAGCGTCGTCCTGCCCGCGCTCAACGAGGAGGAGACGGTCGGCGAGATCGTCTCGGTGATCCGGCGCGAGCTGATGACGGAGGCCGTGCCGCTCGTCGACGAGGTCGTCGTGATCGACTCCGGCTCGACCGACCGCACCTCCGAGGCGGCCGCGGCGGCCGGGGCCCGGGTCGTGCACCGGGACGCGATCCTGCCGCGCATCCCGGCCAGACCCGGAAAGGGTGAAGTGCTGTGGCGTTCGCTGCTCGTCACTTCCGGTGACATCGTGTGCTTCGTCGACGCGGACCTGAAGGAGTTCTCCGCGGACTTCGTCGCCGGGATCGTCGGGCCGCTGCTGACCAACCCGGACGTGGACTTCGTGAAGGCGATGTACGACCGTCCGCTGGACGGCGCCGCGGGCCAGGGCGGTCGCGTCACCGAGCTGATGGCCCGCCCGATCCTCAATCTCCACTGGCCCCAACTGGCCGGATTCGTCCAGCCGTTGGGCGGCGAGTACGCGGCCCGCAGGTCACTGCTCGAACGGCTGCCGTTCCCCGTGGGGTACGGCGTGGAGCTGGGTCTCCTGGTGGACGCCCTGCACACCGTGGGCCTGGACGCGCTCGCCCAGGTCGACGTGGGGGTCAGGATCCACCGGCACCAGGACGGGCAGGCCCTGGGGCGGATGGCGGCGGCGATCTACCGCACGGCGCAGCTGCGGCTCGCGCGCGGACATCTGGTGCGGCCCGTGCTCACACAGTTCGAGCGTGGGGAACGCGGGTTCGAACCGCGGATCCACGAGGTGGACACCGAGGAGCGGCCCCCGATGGCCGAAATCAGCGAGTATGCGGAGCGTCGCGTGGCGTAACTGAGGGCATTCATGTGTTTTGCCTACATTGCCCTTTATGTGGCTTAGACACGCAAAGGGCTTGGCGGCGGGGCTCGCCGCCACCGCCGCCCTGGCCGACCCCCTCACCGGCCTCTCCGCGAGCCCCGCGTCGGCAGACGTGGTCTCCCCCTTCGCCAAGCGGTACGACGAGGCGCTGTACGGCGACTTCAAGACCATCGGCAACACGGTCATGGGGTGCCCGACCACGCCGGCGGACATGGCGTCCCGCTGCGCCGTCGCCGCGAACGGCCAGGGTCGCGACAACAACAACACCTTCGTCATGGAGCGGATCAACACCGCGGGCACCACGGCGGAGTACGGCTCCAGCACCGGTCAGGTCGCCCTCCCGCCGGGCGCCGAGGTCGCCTACGCCCGCCTCTTCTTCGGCGGCAACGACGGCACGTACCGGGGGCCGAGCGGCGCCCAGATGAAGCGCTGCGACATCTCCGGCGCCGACGTGCTCCCCTCGCCCGGCGAGCCGACCGACGCCGTGCCCGTGGTCGGCGTGAACGGCACCGCGCCCAGCAAGGTCGCCCCGGAGAACCTGGTGCGCGACCCGGCGACGACCAGCGGCCCGCACTACTACACGGGCGAGGCCGACGTCACGAACCTGTTCAGCGGGATCACCGGGACCGGCGCCCCGATCCCGGTCGCCGTCGGTGACGTCTGGGCACCCACCGGCAAGGGCTGCGTGGCCGGCTGGTCCATGACCGTCGTCTACAAGTACGACGCCCCGAACGACCAGTACGCGCCCGACCGCCGCAACATCTACGTCTACGGCGGCCACGTCCTGCAGCGCTCCACCTCGCCCGCCACCGACGTCAAGGTCAGCGGCTTCTACCGGACCGACGGCGAACCGCACGCGAGCGTCACCGCGTACGAGGGCGACTGGAACACCCCGGGCGACCGGTTCCTCGTCGGCGGCCGGAACATGGTCGAGAGCCACACCGGCAACACCAACAACTTCTTCATCAGCGAGGACGACGGCGCCCTCGACCCGAAGATGGTCAACAACCTGAGCATCGACGCGAAGGAGTTCGACGTCACCGGCGGCTCCTCGCGGGCCGCGCAGCCCGAGCCGATCCCGGTCGGCGCCACCTCCACCACGCTGAGCTTCACCACCAAGGGCGACACCTACGTCCCCTCGGCGTTCGCGCTGTCCGTCCCGGTCCCCGACCTGGAGATCACCAAGACGGCCAGTCCCGCCAAGGTGAAGCCGGGCGGCACCCTGACCTACACGGTCAAGGCGACGAACATCAGCAAGCTCGACTACCCGAACGCCAAGTTCACCGACGACCTGACGGACAACCTCGACGACGCGACGTACAACGGCGACGCGAAGGCGAGCACCGGGACGGTCTCCTACACCAGGCCGCGGATCAGCTACACCGGTGACATCCCGGCCGGGCAGACCGCCACGGTCACCTACTCGGTGCGGGTCAACGACCCGGTCAGCGGCGACGGCAAGCTCACCAACAACATCGTCGCCGACACCCCGCGCACCAACTGCGACGCGGGCTCCACCGACCCGCACTGCGGCATCACGCCGCCGATCGAGAC
Source organism: Streptomyces sp. KL116D (assembly GCF_030766975.1). Classification (NCBI taxonomy): domain Bacteria; kingdom Bacillati; phylum Actinomycetota; class Actinomycetes; order Kitasatosporales; family Streptomycetaceae; genus Streptomyces; species Streptomyces sp. KL116D. Next base: position 13,729 of record NZ_JASERH010000013.1, read on the forward strand.
GCCGCCGGAGCCGCCGGCCCCGGTGCCGCCGCTGGACATCGTGAACCGCCCGGAGACGCCGACCGCGCCGCCCTGCGCCACGGTCCGCGACACGATCACCCTGCGCAACACCAGCGGCCACCCGCGCAAGAACGCCACGGTGTCCTTCCCCGCGAAGCACGTCACCGGCACCCCGACCGCCTCGGCCGGCACGCTCACCAAGAAGGGCTCGACCTACTACTGGACGGGTGACGTGCCCGCCCACGGCAAGGTCGTCATCCGGGCGAACGTCCGGGTGTCCTGCACGCCCGGCGACGTCACCGTGCTCCCGGTGACCGGTGAGGTGCCGAGCACCACCTGCACGGCCCGTCCGCGCGGCGGCGACGACCCGTGCACCGCGGTCGTCGTCACCGAGCGCCGGCAGGCCCGTCCCGCGCCCTCGCAGCCGGCCGGCTCCGAGCTGGCCGAGACCGGCTCCGGCCCGCACACGCTGCTGTACGGCGGGCTCGCCGTCTCGCTGTGCGGCCTCGGCGCCCTCGTCCTCGCCGCGGTCCGCAGCCGCAGGGACTGACGCCCCCTCTGGAGGCGTTCTGAAGGCGTTGTATACGGCCGGGCTCCTGATGGAGCCCGGCCGTACGTTTGAGCGTTTCCGGGGCGGGCTAGTTTCGCTCTATGGCTTCCACGCGTGGTGCTGCTGAGGTTCTCGTCGCGTCCAACCGCGGCCCGGTCTCGTACGCCGTCGGCGACGACGGCTCGATCGAGACGAAGCGCGGCGGCGGTGGGCTCGTCTCCGCGCTCAGCGTCGTCGACGACAAGCTCTGGGTGTGCGCGGCGCTGGACGACGGGGACCGGGAGGCCGTGCGGCGCGGGGTGGCCGAGCCGGGCGTGCGGATGCTGGACATCGACCCGGGCGTGCACGCGGACGCGTACAACGGGATCGCGAACTCGGTGCTGTGGTTCGTGCACCACATGCTGTACCAGACGCCTCTGGAGCCGTCGTTCGGCCCGGAGTTCCGCCGCCAGTGGGCCTCCTACGAGGCGTACAACCGGGCGTTCGCCGAGGCGCTGGCCGAGGAGGCGGCGCCGGGCGCGGCCGTCGTGGTGCAGGACTACCACCTGGCGCTGGTGCCGGGGATGCTCCGCGCGCTCCGCGACGACCTGCGGATCGGGCACTTCTCGCACACGCCGTGGGCGCCCGTCGACTACTTCCGGATGCTCCCCGACGACATCGCCGAGCAGCTCCTGACCGGGATGCTCGGCGCGGACCGGCTGGCCTTCCTGACCCGGCGCTGGGCGGACGCGTTCACCGAGTGCTGTACGCGGATCCTCGGCGGTACGTCCGGTACCCGGATCGGGGTGCACGGGCTCGGCGCCGACGCGGACTTCCTGCGGGAGCGCTCGCGCGCGGCCGACGTGGAGGAGCGGCTCGCCGCGCTGCGGGAGCAGGTGGGGCCCGGGCGCAAGGTGATCGTCCGGGTCGACCGCACGGAGCTGTCCAAGAACATCGTGCGCGGGCTGCGGGCGTACGAGCTGCTGCTCGAGACGCGGCCCGAGTGGCGGGAGAAGGTCGTCCACGTGGCGTTCGCCTACCCGTCTCGGCAGGACCTCGCCGTGTACCGGGCGTACACGGAGGAGGTGTCGCGGGTGGCCGAAGCCGTGAACTCCCGCTTCGGCACGGCGGGTTGGACGCCGGTCGTGCTGCACGTGAAGGACGACTTCGCGCGCTCGCTCGCCGCGTACCGGCTCGCCGACGTGGCCCTGGTCAACCCCGTCCGGGACGGGATGAACCTCGTCGCGAAGGAGGTGCCGGTCGTCTCCGACGACGGGTGCGTGCTGGTGCTGTCGCGGGAGGCCGGGGCGTACGAGGAGCTCGGGGAGGACGCGGTGGTGGTCAACCCGTATGACGTGAGCGGGACTTCGGCCGCGTTGGGCGCTGCGCTGGGCATGGCGGAGGGTGAGCGGGCCGAGCGTACGAAACGGCTGGCCGCCGCGGGGACCGCGTTGCCGCCCGGTCAGTGGTTCCTGGACCAGTTGGCTGCGTTGCGGGAGGGGTAGCCGCTTCGACTGCGGGCCGGTGGGGCTTCTCGCGCAGTTCCCCGCGCCCCTGGGCGGCCCGTTGAAGACTGCGCGTCAGCACACGCCCCCCAGGGGCGCGGGGAACTGCGCGACCAGCCACGACGAACCCCGCACCATCAAACGCGACGCGTCAGCACACGCCCCCCCCCAGGGGCGCGGGGAACTGCGCGACCAGCCACGACGAGGCCCGCGGCCGGCACCGAACCGGTCAGGGCAGACGCGTGGCCAGGTCGCGGAGGAGCGTGACCACCTCGGCCGGGCCGTCCAGGACCAGGTCGGCGCGGTCCGCCAGCTCGGCGATCACCGTGTCGGCCGCCACCAACACCCCCGCCACCCCGTCCGACCGCAACTTCTCCACCGCCGCGAACGCGGGCAGGTCGCCCAGGTCGTCGCCCGCGTACAGGACGGACTCCGCGCCGGTCTCCCGGACGTACTCGGTGAGCGCGACGCCCTTGTCGACGCCCGGCGGGCGCAGTTCGAGGACCATGCGGCCCGGTTCGACCAACAGGCCGTGCCGGGCGGCGAGTTCGCCCAGCGGGCGGCGCAGGGTCTCGAAGGCGGCCTGCGGGTCGGGGGCGCGGCGGGTGTGGACGGCGACGGCGCGGCCCTTCTCCTCCACGTACGTGTCGTGCCACAGGCCCGACTCGGCCAGCACGCCCGGGAGTTCGGAGCGCACCCCGGCGACCCCGGGGTGCGGCGCGGGGGCGCGCACCGTGCCGGTGACGGCGTCCCAGCGCTCGGCGCCGTAGTGGCCGAGCACGACGAGGTGTTCGAGGCCGGGGACGCCCGCGAAGCCGCCGTGCCGGACGGCGACCCCGGCCGGGCGGCCCGTGATCACCGCGACGGAGGCCACCCGGGGCGCGAGCGCGGCGAGCGCGGGGACGGCGTCCGGGTGGGCGCGGGCCTGTTCGGGGTCGGGGACGATCGGCGCGAGGGTCCCGTCGAAGTCCAGGGCGATGACGGCTCGGGAGGGGCGGGCGACGATCGCGGCCAGGCCGTCTCGCCCGGCGTCGGTCCGTGGGGCGTCCATACGGGCGACTTTAAGGGAGAACTCAGCGCTCGCGACGCCGCTCGTCCCGAACCCGCCGCAACCGGTTCACCGTCACCGGCGCCGCCTCCAGCGCGCGCGGGTCGTCGAGGAGCCCGTTCAGCAGCTGGTAGTAGCGGACCGGCGCCAGGTCGAGCTCCTCGCGGATCGCCCGCTCCTTCGCCCCGGGCGACTCCCAGCCACGCCCCTCGAACGCGAGCAGCGCGCGCTCGCGCTCGCCGAGAGGGGGCCGGGGATCCATGTCCGCCACGCTACTCGGCGGCTTCCGCGGCCGCGGCCTGGTTCTGGATCCGGCCGAGGACGGCACCGGGGCTGCCGTTGCCGGACACGGCGGCGCCGATCTGCTTCTTGATCTCGACGCTGACACCCGCCCAGGACGTCTTGCCGACGGGGTACAGCTCGGAGCTGCTCAGGCTCTGCAGGAACGGCCAGAGCTTCTTGTCCTCGGGCGCCGCGGACATGGTCTCGGAGGCGCTGGTGGTGACCGGCAGCAGGTCGTACTCGCGGGAGAAGTCCAGGACGTTCTGCTCGCTGTAGACGTAGTTGAGGAAGGTCCCGATCTCCTTGCCGTGACCGTTCTGCTTGAACGCCATCATCCAGTCGGCGACGCCCATCGTGGACCGGGCGGGACCGTTCGGGCCCGGCAGTTCCACGGTGCCGTAGTCGACGCCCTTCTTGTGGGCCATCTGCATCAGCGTCGGGTGCCCGTTGAGCATGCCGACCTCGCCCTTGGCGAACGCGGCGAAGGCGTCGGCCCGGTTCAGCCGGGAGGGGGCGGTGGGGCCGGTGAGGCCCTTGGCGACGAGGTCGTTCTTCAGCCAGTCGAACGTCTCGACGTTCTGCTTGGAGTCGATCGTGTACGAGCCGACGTCGTCGGTGTAGCCGTCGCCGCCGCTCAGCATCCAGATCATGGTCTCGGCCTGCGCCTCCTCGGAGCCGAGGGGCAGCGCGTACGGGATCTTCACGCCGTCGGCCTTCAGCGCCTTGGCGTCGGCCTCCAGCTCGGCCCAGGTGGTGGGCGCGCTGATGCCGGCGTCCCTGAAGAGCTTCTTGTTGTAGAAGAGCAGCCGGGTCGAGGAGGCGAACGGCATGCCGTACTGGGTGTTGTCGACCTTGCCCGCGTCGGAGAGCTGGGACAGGAAATCGGCCTGGGTGGGAACGTCGAGCAGGTCGCCGACCGGGTAGAGCTTGTCGGCCGCCGCGTAGTCCGCGTACGCGCCGATCTGCGCCATGTCGGGGGCCTTGCCCGCGTCGACCATGTCCTTGACCTTGGCGTCGACGTCGTTCCACGAGTAGACGTCGACGTCGACCTTGATGCCGGGGTTGTCCTTCTCGAACGCGGCGGTCAGCTGGTCCCAGTACTTCTGGGAGCTGTTGGCCGCGGAGTCGCCGTAGTCGGCGGCGACCAGCTTGAGCGTGACGTCCCCGGAACCGGTACCGCCGCAGGCGGTGAGTGTGGCCGCCATGCCCAGGGCGGCCGCTGCCGCCGTCAGTCCGGTGATGTGCCGCTGCACCGTGTCCCCACCCTCGAAATCCGTGTACCGCTGCGCCCCGGGGGTCTCCCAGGGTCGAACACAAGGTCTACACCACTCGGATCTCACTTCTGCAACGGGGCTGGTCACGCCCGGACCCGGTCGGTTCCGCGATCTTTCCGTGCAAGATCCATGCAAGTGGACTAGACCTGTTGTGGGTGAACGCGCGACACTGTGCCCCGTGAGACATGTCATCGCCCTGGACGTGGGCGGCACCGGGATGAAGGCCGCCCTGGTCGGCGCCGACGGCACGCTGCTGCATCAGGCGCGCCGGGCGACCGAGCGCGAGCGCGGCGCCGACGCGGTCGTCGAGACGATCCTCGACTTCGCCGCCGATCTGCGGGCGTACGGCGAGGAACACTTCGGGGAGCCCGCCGCGGCCGCCGGGGTCGCCGTGCCCGGCGTCGTCGACGAGGCGAACGGGATCGCACTGTTCGCCGCCAACCTCGGCTGGCGGGACGTGCCGATGCGGGCCCTGCTGAGCGCGCGGCTCGACGGGATCCCGGTCGCCCTCGGCCACGACGTGCGCACCGGCGGACTCGGCGAGGGACGGCTCGGCGCCGGCAAGGACGCCGACCGGTTCCTGTTCCTGCCGCTCGGCACCGGCATCGCGGGCGCCATCGGCATCGACGGCCGGATCGAGCCGGGCGCGCACGGCTCGGCGGGCGAGATCGGCCACGTCGTCGTCCGGCCCGGCGGGGTGCCGTGCGGCTGCGGGCAGCGCGGCTGCCTGGAGCGGTACGCGTCCGCCTCCGCGGTCACCCTCGCCTGGCAGGCCGCCAGCGGCGACGAGCACGCCACCGCGGCGGACTGCGCGAAGGCCGTCGACGCGGGCGACGAGCGGGCCGCCGCCGTCTGGCGGGACACGGTCGACGCGCTCGCCGACGGCCTCGTCATGGCACTCACTCTGCTGGACCCGCGCACCCTGATCATCGGTGGCGGACTCGCCGAGGCCGGGGAAACCTTGTTCACACCGCTGCGGGCGGCCGTCGCCGAGCGCGTGACGTTCCAGTCGCTTCCCACCATCGTCCCGGCCGTCCTCGGGGACACCGCCGGATGCCTGGGCGCGGGACTCCTCGCCTGGGACCTGCTCGCCGAACACGTCGAAGGCACGGACAACACGGAGGTAACCGCCTGATGGCCACAGCAAAGGTGCTCGCCGGTGCCCGGGTGGTACTGCCCACCGGGACCGTCACCGACGGACGCGTCATCGTCGACGGCTCGCGGATCGCCGGGAGCGCTCCCGCCGACGCCGCCGTCCTCGACCTCTCCGGCCACTGGGTGGTGCCCGGCTTCGTCGACATGCACAACCACGGCGGTGGCGGCGCGTCCTTCACCTCCGGCACGGTCGAGGACATCCTCAAGGGCATCCACACGCACCGGCTGCACGGCACCACGACGGTCGTCGCGTCGTTCGTCACCGGCGAGATGGACTTCCTCGTGCAGCGCGCGGGCCTGCTCTCCGAGCTGGCCGAGCAGGGCGAGCTCGCGGGCATCCACTTCGAGGGCCCGTTCATCTCCCCGTGCCGCAAGGGCGCCCACGACGAGACGCTGCTGCGCGACCCCGACCCGGCCGACGTCCGCAAGCTGATCGACGCGGCCCGCGGCAGGGCCAAGATGGTCACGCTCGCCACCGAGCTGCCCGGCGGCATCGACTCCGTGCGGCTGCTCGCCGAGCACGGCGTGATCGCCGCGATCGGCCACACCGACGCCACGTACGAGCAGACGGTGGAGGCGATCGACGCGGGCGCCACCGTCGCCACGCACCTGTTCAACGCGATGCCGCAGCTCGGCCACCGCGCTCCGGGCCCGATCGCGGCGCTCCTGGAGGACGAGCGGATCACCGTCGAGCTGATCAACGACGGCACGCACCTGCACCCCGCCGCCCTCGAACTCGCCTTCCACCACAAGGGCGGCGAGAAGGTCGCGTTCATCACCGACGCGATGGACGCGGCCGGCTTCGGCGACGGGCGCTACATGCTCGGCCCGATGGAGGTCGAGGTGAAGGACAGCGTGGCGCGGCTCGTCGAGGGCGGCTCCATCGCGGGATCGACGCTCACCCTGGACCGGGCGTTCAAGCGGGCGGCCACCGTCGACCGACTGCCGGTCGAGGACGTGGTCCGCGCGATTTCCGCCAACCCGGCCCGTTTGCTGGGCATTTACGACCAGGTGGGCTCGCTCGAACCCGGCAAGAACGCCGACCTCGTCGTCCTGGACGAGGAGTTCGACCTCAAGGGCGTGATGCGCGGCGGCGAATGGCTCGTCGAGCCGCACCTGTCCTGAGGTCGCAACTGCCGCGAGATCGCAGGCAGTTGCCCGGGCGGCCGGTCCCAGGGCTGGGCTGGCCGCCTTGACTTTGGCATGATCGGCCCCCGCTACTGAAAGTACGTTAGGGGGGTGAGGTCCGGTGATCCTCACGGTCACGCTCAACACCGCACTCGACATCACGTACCGGGTGCCCGCGCTGCGCCCGCACGCCTCGCACCGCGTCACCGAGGTCACCGAACGGCCCGGCGGCAAGGGTCTGAACGTGGCCAGGGTGCTCGCCGCACTCGGTCACGAGGTGACGGTGACGGGCTTCGTGGGCGGCGCCACGGGACGCACGGTGCAGGACCAACTCCTGGGCGTGGAGCGGGTGTCCGACGCCCTGGTGCCGGTCACCGGGTCGACCCGCCGCACGATCGCCGTGGTGGACGCCGCCACCGGCGACACCACGCAGCTCAACGAGCCGGGTCCGGCCGTCTCGCCCACCGAGTGGGCGGCCTTCCAGGAGGCGTACGAGCACCTGCTGCGCTCCGCCTCCGCGGTGGCCCTCTGCGGCAGCCTGCCGCCCGGTGTGCCGGTCGGGGCCTACGCGACGCTCGTCAGGGCCGCCAGGGCCGCCTCCGTGCCCGTCCTGCTCGACACCAGCGGTGAGCCGCTGCGCCGCGGCATCGCGGCCCGCCCCGACCTGGTCAAGCCGAACGCGGACGAACTGGCCGAACTCACCGGCTCCCACGAGCCGTTGCAGGCCATGAAGGACGCCCGCAGGCGCGGCGCGCACGCCGTCGTCGCCTCGCTCGGCGCCGAGGGCCTGTTCGCGCTCACCCCGGACGGCGAGTGGCGCGCCCCGGCCCCCGACCGCCTGTCGGGCAATCCGACGGGCGCCGGTGACTCGGCGGTGGCGGGCCTGCTCTCCGGCCAGGTGGAGCACCTCCCCTGGCCGCAGCGGCTGGCCCGCGCGGTCGCCCTGTCGGCGGCGACGGTGGTGTCACCGGTGGCCGGGGAGTTCGACCGCGACACCTACGAGTCGCTGGTGGGCAAGGTCGCGGTGGCCGACCGTCTGGACGGGGCGGCCTGACTCCGGCCGCCCCGGGCGTCGGCTACTGCAGCCAGAGCTTGTCGATGTTGGCGTTGCACTGGTTGCCGTCGGCGCAGACGAGCTCGATGACGTTCGTGCCCTTGGTCAGGGTGACGTTCGCCCAGGTCGACTGCCAGCCCTTCGCCCAGTCGCCCTTCGGGGACCCCGCGAAGTTCCGCATGCTGAGCGCCTGGGCGTTCGGCTTCGCGTTCACGTTGAGCGTGGCGTCCGCGTCCTCGCCGGGGATGCCGAAGCGGACGTAGAGCCGGTACTGGCCGGCCTTCGCGATGTCCACGTTCCAGGAGATCTTCGCGCCCACCTTGTTGAAGCCCGCGACGTACACGCCGCCCGCGGCCTTCGCGCCCTTCACGTCGGACGCGGTGACGGGGCCGCCTTCCAGCTTCAGCGCCTTCGCGTCCGTCTTGGGCAGGGCCTCCGGCTTGGCCTGCGAGGACTGCGACGGGGTCTCGCTGGGCTGCACGGTCTGCGCGTCGCCGGACGGGTTCGCGCCCGCGTCGCCGCCCTTGTCGTCGTCCGAGCCGTTGCTGAGCATGGCAACGCTGATCCCTATGACGACGGCCGCGACCACGGCGACCGCCCCGATCAGCAGCGCCTTCGTGTTCGGACCGCGACCCCGGCCGCCACCGCCGCGCGCGGGCTGCTGCGGCGGTCCTGGCTGGGCGGGAACGCCGCCGGCCACCGTCTCGGGAGCCTGGTAGTACGCGTTCGGCTGCTGGTACTGCTGGGTGGGCTGGGTCTGCCCGTACTGGCGCTCGCCGACCGCGCGGACCTGGTGGTACGAGGAGCGGGGATTCGGGTAGCCGTAGCCGCCACCCCCGCCATTGGGCGGGGTCGCCCCGGCCGCCTGCCCGTCGGCGTACAGATAGCCGAACGGGTCGTCGTCCTCGGGCGTGGTGCTCGCGCCGTTGTTGCCGGGCGCCATCCCTGATCACTCCCTACACGTTGCTTACCGGGGCGAGCGTACCCGCTGCGAGGCACCCCAAGGCGTGGCCTTGACCTCACCGAGACCCGGGAATCCCGCGCGGCCCGGGGGTCAGCCGGCCCGCCGGTGCTGCTTGGCACGTGATCTTTTCTCCACGTACATCCGCTGGTCAGCGGATTGCAGCACTTCCTCTGCCGTCATGCCGCAGTGGGCCCAGCCGATGCCGAAACTGGCCCCCACGCGCACCGCCCGGCCGTCCACCCGAATCGGCGGAATGATGGCGTTCCGCAACCGGACCGCGAGATCCTCGGCGTCCGCCCGGCCGAGCCCGTCGGCGAGCACCACGAACTCGTCGCCGCCGAGCCGGGCGACCGTGTCCCCGTCCCGGACGCCGCTGGTCAGCCGGCGGGCGACCTCGATGAGAACCGCGTCACCCGCGTTGTGCCCGAACCGGTCGTTGATCGACTTGAAGCCGTCGAGGTCGCAGAAGAGGACGGCGAGGCCCTTGGTGCCGTCGTCGGCCGAGCCGTCGCCCTCGGGCGCGATCACGTGCACGTGGTGGTCGAAGCCGTCGAACCCCTCGTAGAGGCCCGACTGGTGCGGGACGACGGAGCCGAAGTCGAAGCCGTGCCCGTTCGTGTCCGGGACGGCCGGGTGGTCGCCGTACGCCGCGTCGAGCGAGTCCACGGCGCTCGGCCTGCTGTCCTGCGGGCGGCGGCAGAGCCGGGCGGAGAGGCGGGCGCGCAGCTCCGCCGAGTTGGGCAGGCCGGTGAGGGAGTCGTGCGAGGCGCGGTGGGCGAGCTGCAGCTCGCGGCGCTTGCGCTCCTCGATGTCCTCGACGTGGGTGAGCAGGAACCGCGGCCCGTCGGCGGCGTCGGCCACCACCGAGTTCCGCAGGCTGACCCAGACGTACGTGCCGTCGCGCCGGCCGAGCCGCAGCTCGGCGCGGCCGCCCTCGGCGGAGGTGCGCAGCAGCGTGCCGATGTCCTCCGGGTGCACGAGGTCGGAGAAGGAGTAGCGGCGCATGGCGGAGGCGGGCCGGCCGAGCAGCCGGCACAGCGCGTCGTTCGTCCGCAGGATGCGGCCGTGCTGGTCACCGCCCATCTCGGCGATGGCCATGCCGGACGGCGCGTACTCGAAGGCCTGCCGGAAGCTTTCCTCGCTGGCGCGCAGGGCCTGCTGCTCGCGCTCCAGGCGGACGAGGGCGCGCTGCATGTTGGAGCGCAGCCGGGCGTTGCTGATCGCGATGGCGGCCTGGAACGCGTACATCTGCAGGGCCTCGCGGCCCCAGGCGCCGGGCCGCCGCCCGTTGCGCGGGCGGTCGACGGAGATGACGCCGAGGAGTTCGCCGCCCGACGTGCCGGTGGCGTACATCGGGGCGAAGAGGCGGTCGGAGGGGTGCCACTCGTCGTCGAAGCGGGGTGGCGGGCCGTCCGTGAACCACTGCGGCACGTCGTCCTCGTCGAGGATCCAGCCCTCGGTGTACGGGATGAAGCGCAGCTCGCCCCAGGACTCGCCCATGCTCAGCCGGCGGTCCCAGGAGGTGCGGGAGCCGACCCGGCCGGTGATCAGTGCCTCGGCGGCGGAGTTCCCGGAGAAGGCCGCGACGACCAGGTCGCCGTCGGGGCGTACGAGGTTCACGCAGGCCAGCTCGTATCCGAGCCCGTTGACGACACCGTCGGCGACGGTCTGCAGGGTGTCGGCCAGGCTGCGGGCGGTGTTCATGTCCGCCATCACCTGGTGCAGCTGACGCAGGGTCGCAAGACGGACGTACGGCTCCGACTCGGTCTCCATGCTCAGTTCTCCCCGAGACCTCGACAGCACTCCAGAATTCTGATCGGCTCTCTTCGCACGTGCAGCAGCACGTTCATTTCGCAGTGTCGACCGCCACTGAATCACAGCGCGCTGCCCACTCGGTACACAGGGTCAACAAATAATGGCCCCTGTGACTCAAGTCACAGCAGAAGGTGAAGGGTTGGCGCCCTTACCCGGGTGCGTTCTGTGTGTTTGCCGAACACGGTAACCAGGACGAGCCGGGTCGAAACCGGGTGTTCCGGTTGATGCCGGTCGGTGGTCCTAGGACCTCGCTCCGTCGTCCGCCCGATGCGAGGCGTACAGATGCCGGACTAGCGTCGATCCCGTGTTGAAGACTCCCCCTGCCACGCCGGTCCCCCCGCTCGCCACCGTCCCCTCCCCTTCCTCCAGGCATCCTGAGGGAGTGAGTCACGACGAGTTCCGCTCCGCCCTGTCCCGCCTCGCCGCGGGCGTCGTCCTGCTGACCGCGCACGAGCCGCAGCTCGACCCCGAGGGCCCCTCCGGGGAGGACGCGGGCATGACGGCGACGGCCTTCATGTCGGTCTCGCTCGATCCGCCGCTGGTGATGGTCTCGCTGCGCAACGGCTCCCGCATGGACGACCTGCTCGACGAGCAGCCCCTGTGGGCGGTGTCGGTCCTCTCCGAGTCGCAGAGCCACATCGCCGGCCGGTTCGCGATGAAGGGCCGCATCAGCGACCGCCTCCTCTTCGAGGACATCCCGTACGTCCGGGGGGAGCACACGGGGGCTCCGCTGGTCGGCGGGGCGTTGGCGACGCTGGAGTGCCGGACGGAGCAGCGGGTGGTGGCGGGTGACCACACGCTGGTCATCGGCCGCGTCCTGGGCGCGGCGCTGCCCAGTGGGGACGGGGGTCCGCTGATGTATTTCCGTGGCCGGTACCGGCACTTGGGGTAGACCGGGGGGTGTTCGTCTGCGGGCCCGGTGGGGGCTGGTCGCGCAGTTCCCCGCGCCCCTGGAGATGCGCCCTTCGGGCGGCATCTCCCCGGGGAGAAGGCTGCGCGCAGCGCATGCCTTTCAGGGGCGCGGGGAACTGCGCGACCAGCCACGACGAGACCCGCACCCGGCATCACACAGAACCCGGCGGACGGCGCCCCGCTGAAGGGGCGCGGGGAACTGCGCGAGAAGCCCCACCGGACGGTGAGACGGCAGCGCTCGGGAACCCGGCAGACGGTCACCCGCTACCAGTCACGCCCGGAGCGCCCCCGCTTCGTATCGGCCCGAGCCTTCTTCTCCCGCAACCGCCGCTCGTTGATGCCGCGAGGCACCCGCGTGGCCCGCCGCGGCTTCGGCGGCGGCGCCGACGCCTCCGCCAGCAGCGCGGCCAGCCGCACCGCCGCGGTCTCGCGGTTGCGCCACTGCGAGCGGTGCTCGGACGCACGGACCGACACGACGCCACCGACCAGGCGGGACGCCAGCCGCTCCAGGGCGCGCGCCTTCCAGACCTCGGGCAGCGCCTGCGTGTTCGCCAGGTCGAAGCGGAGCTCCACCTGCGAGTCGCTGGTGTTGACGTGCTGACCGCCCGGCCCCGACGACCGCGAGAAACGCCAGACGAGCTCGGCCTCCGGAAGGACGACCGAGCCGCGGATGGGATAAGGACCGGACATGCGTCCATGGTCGCGCGTGCGTACGGCCCGCGTCACCCTCTTTTCGCCCGGCGTGCGGCGGCCGGGTAAAGAAAGTAAAGAGAGCTGGAACCTGAGGTACCCCCCTCCGCGTTCATAGGGGTACGAGTAGCTTCGGCTACGCACGTACACCGCGCACCAGCGCACTTAACGAGGGAAGGACTCCCGCAATGGCTGTAAGCCTGTCCAAGGGTGGCAACGTCTCGCTCACCAAGGAGGCTCCGGGCCTGACCGCCGTCACCGTGGGCCTCGGCTGGGACGTCCGCACCACGACCGGTACCGACTTCGACCTGGACGCCTCGGCCATCGCGGTCAACACGCAGGGCAAGGTCTACTCGGACGCCCACTTCGTCTTCTTCAACAACAAGCAGACGCCGGACCAGTCGATCGTGCACACGGGTGACAACCGCTCCGGTGAGGGCGCGGGCGACGACGAGGCGATCAACGTGAACCTGTCGGCGCTGCCCGCCGACGTCGACAAGATCGTCTTCCCGGTCTCGATCTACGACGCGGAGACCCGCACGCAGAACTTCGGCCAGGTGCGCAACGCGTACATCCGCATCGTGAACCAGGCGGGTGGCACCGAGATCGCGCGCTACGACCTCTCCGAGGACGCGGCGACGGAGACGGCGATGGTCTTCGGCGAGCTGTACCGGAACGGGGCGGAGTGGAAGTTCCGCGCCGTGGGCCAGGGTTACGCCTCGGGCCTGGTCGGCATCGCGCAGGACTTCGGCGTCAACGTCTGAGTTCCGTAAGCCAGTCGGGTACGGGCCCCGGCCGCCGCACCGCCTTCGTGGTGCGGGGCCGGGGCCCGTCCGGCTATCCGGACAGGGCCAGATGGGTCGCGAGGCCGGCGATCAGCGTGCTGGACGCGAGGGCGGTCAGCAGCCGGGCCCGCGGACCCGTCAGCGCCCGGCCGAGCAGTGCCCCGCCGCACGCGAGCAGCAGTTGCCAGCTGGCGGACGCGGCGAACGCGGCGAGGACGAACACGGTGCGCTGGGCCGGGCCGGTGGCGTGGCCTCCGCCGCCGCCCAGGACGAGCGCCGCGAAGTAGACGACGGTGAGCGGGTTGAGGAGCGTCAGGCCGAGGAGCCCCAGGTAGGCGTTGCGCGCGGTGAGTCGGGGTTCGTCCGGGCGGGCGTCGTGGCGCCGGCGGAGCGCCTTGACCGTGCCGTGCGCCGCGAGGGCGAGCAGGACGGCCGCCGAGGTCCAGCGCAGCGGGGTCTGGACGGTGCGGACCAGGGGGACGGCGACGGCTCCGCCGGCCACGGCCGCGAGGGCGTAGAGCCCGTCCGCGGTGGCCACGCCGAGCGCCGCGCTCGCGCCCGTGCGCAGGTTCGTCCGGGCCGTCAGGGTCACCAGGTAGGCCGCGATGGCGCCGACCGGTACGGCGATGCCGTATCCGGCGAGCAGGCCCGCGACCAGGGCCCCGGTCACGCGACGGTCGGGATCGGCCTCCGCTCCTGGTCGCGCTGCTGTCGCCCGGCCGGGGTGGGGGCGGGCAGGGGGCGCGGCGTGGTGTGCGGGGAAGTGGTCACGGCCTGAATCCTCCCGGCCGGGGCCAGGGGGTCGCAACGGGTTTCTTCGCCCGGCGCCGGGGTTGCGGTCACGGGGCTCCGCCCCGGACCCCGCTGCTCAATCGCCGCAGAGGCTAGAAATGACGGTCACCGGCCCCGACCCCCGACTCCTTCACCCCCGCAACGGCCTTACGGTCACAGGGCTCCGCCCCGGACCCCGCTGCTCAATCGCCGCAGAGGCTAGAAATGACGGTCACCGGCCCTGACCCCCGACTCCTTCACCCCCGCAACGGCCTTACGGTCACAGGGCTCCGCCCCGGACCCCGCTGCTCAATCGCCGCAGAGGCTTGAGGTGGCCGACCCAAGCGCTTGAGCCGCCTACGCTCGGGCCGTGATCCTCGAAGCCCTCACACCCGGCCCCGACCACCCCCTCCCCGCCGAACTCCTCACCGAGACCGCGGAGCTCTACGCCTCCAATCGGGAGTTCTTCGCGCTGAGCGGGGACTTTCCCGATCCTGACGACATCACCGTGGAGCAGGTCGCCGCCGCCCTCGCCGACGAGCTCGCGCAGCCCGGTGCCGAGGTGTTGCTGGCCCGGGCCGGCGGGCCCCTCGTGGGGATCGCCGTGACCCTGGAGCAGCACCCCGACCCGGCCGACCCGGATCCGTGGATCGGGCTGCTGATGATCGACGGGGCGCGTCAGCGCGCCGGGTTCGGGCGGGAGCTGGCGGCCGCCGTGGAGGAGCGGTTCCGGGCGGCCGGGCGGGACGGGGTGCGGCTCGCCGTGCTGGAGAACAACCCGAAGGGCCTCGCCTTCTGGGCCGCCCAGGGGTACGAGGAGATCGACCGGCGGCGAGACCGCCAACTGGGCCGCCCCTGCCGGGTGTTGCGCAAGACCCTGAACCGGCCACACGCCGTCGAATAACGGACACCCGCCCACCTCCACCGGACACGATCCGGCAAAACCTTGAGCGCGGACTGTCAAAACAGCGGTTCCCGGTGCCACTCTCTCCCCGCGCCCCCCACGCCCCCACCGGGTACACAAGGAGTCCGAGTGAGACACCGCTCTACCGCTCCCCGCGTCGCCGCCCTCGTCGCCAGTGCCGCGATGGTCGTCCTCGGCGTCCAGGCGGGCACCTCCGCCCAGGCCGCCACGGACCGCGCGACAGGCGCCACCGCCCTCCCCCTCAGCGCCTCCCAGCGGGCCACCGCCCTCAAGGACGCGCAGGCCGACGCCCCCACCACGGCCCGCCGACTGGCTCTGGGCGACGGCGAGAAGCTCGTCGCCCGCGACGTGGTCAAGGACGCCGACGGCACCGTCCACACCCGCTACGAGCGCACCTACGACGGCCTGCCCGTCCTCGGCGGCGACCTCGTCGTGCACACCGCGAAGAACGGTGACCTGAAGGGGTCCACCAAGGCACGCAAGGGATCCGTGGCCGTGGCGGACACCGCCGCGTCCGTCACCCCGGCCGCCGCGAAGAAGTCCGCCGTCGCCGCGGCGCCGTCCGTCCGGGACGCCGCCGCCGGCTCCGCCCGCAAGGTCGTCTGGGCCGCCGACCCGGCCACGGCGCCCGTCCTCGCGTACGAGACGGTCGTCACGGGCACCCAGCAGGACGGCACGCCCAGCGAGCTGCACGTCGTCAGCGACGCCGCGAGCGGCAAGAAGCTGTACTCCTACCAGGCCATCGACACCGGCACCGGCGTCAGCGAGTACAGCGGCACCGTCACCGTCGGCAGCACCGCGGCGGCCTCCGGCGGCTACGACCTGACCGACGGCGGGCGCGGCGGCCACAAGACGTACGACCTGAACGGCGGCACGTCCGGCACCGGCACCCTCTTCCACGACGCCGACGACACCTGGGGCGACGGCACGGTCGCCAACCGGCAGACCGCCGCGGTCGACGCCGCCTACGGAGCCGCGGAGACCTGGGACTTCTACAAGGAGGCCTTCAACCGCAACGGCATCGCCGGTGACGGCAAGGCCGCGTACAGCCGCGTCCACTACGGCAACGCGTACGTCAACGCCTTCTGGAACGACAGCTGCTTCTGCATGACGTACGGGGACGGCATCGGCAACCAGCACCCGCTGACCGCCCTGGACGTGGCCGGTCACGAGATGAGCCACGGGCTGACCGCCGCCACGGCCGGGCTGAAGTACAGCCGGGAGTCCGGCGGCCTGAACGAGGCGACCTCCGACATCTTCGGCACCGCCGTGGAGTTCCACGCGGGCAACTCCGCGGACGCCGGTGACTACCTCATCGGCGAGAAGATCGACATCAACGGCGACGGCACCCCGCTGCGCTACATGGACAAGCCCAGCAAGGACGGCGCCTCCGCCGACTACTGGTCGCGCCAGGTGGCCCGCCTCGACGTGCACTACTCGTCGGGCGTCGCCAACCACTTCTTCTACCTGCTGAGCGAGGGCAGCGGCGCGAAGGTCATCAACGGCGTCTCCTACAACTCACCCACGTACAGCGGGACTTCGGTCGCCGGCATCGGACGGGACAAGGCCCAGCAGATCTGGTACAAGGCCCTGTCCACGTACATGACGTCCTCGACCGACTACGCGGGCGCCCGCACCGCCACCCTCCAGGCGGCCGCCGACCTGTACGGCGCGGGCAGCGCGGAGGCCACGGCCGTCGCCGCCGCCTGGACCGCGGTGAACGTCAACTAGCCTTCTCCGGCTTGCCGTCCCCGTACAGCCAGGTGTCCCAGACCCCGGCGAGGGCCTCGCCCTTGCCGGGGTTGCGCTGCTCCACATAGGTCGTGAAGTCGGCCGTGCTCGCGTTCCCGTACTTGTGGTCGGCCGGCCAACTCCGCAGCAGGGAGAAGAACTTGTCGTCGCCGATCACCTCGCGGACGCGCTGCAGCACCATCGCGCCGCGCTGGTAGACCGGCGCGTCGGAGATGTGCGCGGAGGTCGGCGGCTCGGCGGGCGGGAAGGCCCAGACGCCGTCGCTCGCCGGGCGGTCGTACACCGCGTCGAAGGACTGCCGGGCCGTGTCGCCGCCGTGGTCCTCTTCCCACAGCCACTCCGCGTACGTCGCGAAGCCCTCGTTGAGCCACATGTCGCGCCACGACTTCGGGGTGACCGAGTCGCCGTACCACTGGTGCGCCAGCTCGTGGACGAGGGTGGCGAGGTCGGGGGCGCCGGGGAAGACGGGGCGGTTCTGGGTCTCCAGGGCGTAGCCCGCGTCGCCGTCGCGGTCGACGATCGCGCCCGTGGAGGAGAACGGGTACGGGCCGAAGGTCTTCGCCTCCCAGTCGACGACGTCGGGCAGCCGCGCGAGCACCTTCGCGCTCGCCGCGGCCTCGGCCGGGTCGACGGCCGTGTACACGGGGATCCCGGCGGGCGTCCGGCCCTCCTGCGTCTCGAAGTCGCCGATCGCGACGGTCGCCACGTAGCTCGCCATGGGCTGTGCGACGTGCCAGGAGTAGGCGGTGCGCCGGCCGTCGGGGCTGCGCCCGGTGCTTCTCAACTCCCCGTTGGAGACGGCCTTCACCCCCGTCGGGACGGTGACCGTGATGTCGTACGTCGCCTTGTCCGACGGGTGGTGGTTGCCGGGGAACCAGGCCATGGAGCCGGTGGGTTCGCCGAGGCCGAGCGCGCCGTCGGCGGTGCGCAGCCAGCCCTCCTCCGAGCCGTCCGGGTCGGTGATGGTGACGGGTTCGCCGGTGTAGCGGACGCTCGCGCGGAAGGTGGCGCCCTTGCGCAGTTCGTCGTGCGGCCGGACCGTCAGCTCGTGCCCGGCGCGGCTGCCCACGGCCGGCTTCCCGTCGACGGTGACCTTCTTGACCGTCAGCCCTTCCAGGTCGAGGTTGAAGGCGCTGAGGTCCTGGCCCGCGGTCGCGGTGATGTCGGCCGTGCCCGTGAGGCGGTGGGAGGCCGGGTCGTAGGCGAGGTCGAGGGCGTAGTGCGTGACGTCGTAGCCGCCGTTGCCCAGCTTCGGGAAGTACGGGTCGCGCAGGCCCGCGGCGCCGGGGGTGCCGTGGACGCCGCCCTCGCACGCGGCGAGGGCGGCCAGGGCGGTGAGGGACAGCAGGGCCGCGGGGAGCCGGAGGGTGCGCACCCCGCGATCCTATTGCCCCGAATGCCCCGCTTCCGCGTCACAGTACGGCGATGCCCAACGGCCGTTCGCCCGCGGCCAGTCGGCGGACGTCGCCGCTGTCGAGGTCGACGACCGAGATGCCGTTCCAGTAGCCGTCGCGGGTGAAGCCGCCGGTGACGTACGCGGTGCGGCCGTCGGCGGAGACCGCGACGTCCTCGTGCGGTCCGTCGAGCGGGATCACCCTCTCCTTGCCGTCCTTCGTCCGGACGGTCAGCGACGGGCCCTCGTCCTCGGACGGGTCGATGGGTCCTGTGCCGACGGCGAGGAGGGTGCCGTCGGGGGTGACCGTGACGCCGTGCTGGTGCGTGTTCGCCGTCATCCGCTCGATCGTCGAGCGGCCGGTGTCCGGGTCGACGACGACCAGCTTCTCGCCCTCGAAGGGGAACAGCAGCCTGCCGTCGGACGGGCGGACGGCCGCGTAGTGCGGCTTCAGCCAGGAGCCGAGCCCGCCCTCCGTGCCGTACGGGGCGACCTCGATGCGGCGCGTGTCGTGCGTGCGCGCGTCGACGACGGTGACGTCGAACGAGTCGTGGTCGGTCGCGTAGACCTCGCGGCCGTCGCGCGAGACGTCCACGTCGAAGGGGCGGCGGCCCACGTCGGTGACGTCGGTGACCTCGCGGGTCCCGGTGTCGACGGTCTCCAGCGTGCCGTTGCCGCCGGGCACGTTCACGCCGACGTAGACGTGGTCGCCGTCGGGCGCGAGGGCGATGCCCATGCCGCCGCCGCGGTACTCGCCGCCGGTGACCCGCCCGAGGTTCTCCGTCTCGTACGCGACGAGCGCCGTGCGCTTCCGCTGGTGCGTGTCCACGACGGCGACGCCCTCGGCGGTGGCGACCCAGGCCCGGCCGTCCTCGCCGACGACCAGTCCGTACGGGGCCTCGCCGACCCGCACCGAGTCGATCGCGCCCCGGTCGGGGTCGACGAAGGTGACGGTGTCGGAGCCGAAGTCGGCGACGAGGAGGGTGCCGTCGGGGGTCTCGCCGGTGGTCTTCGGCGACGCGGACTTCGGTGACGACGGCTTCGGTGACGACGGCTTCGGTGACGTGGGCGAGCCCGGGGACTTCGTCGCCGAACTCGCTTTCGTTTCAGGGGAGTTGGCGTCCGACGCGTCGCTCTGCTGGGCGGCGCACCCGGTGGCGAGGACCACGACGGCCGTCGCGGCCAGGACGAGACGCCTCACCGTACGGCCCTCAGCAGACCGGCGATCTCCTGGAAACCGCGGCGCTCCGCGTGCTCCAGGGCGGTGACGCCGTCCGCGTCGGGCAGCCCGGGGTCGGCGCCCGCCGTGATCAGCAGCTCCACGATCTCCTGGTGGGCCCGGCCGCCGTCGCCGAGGATCACGGCTTCGAGCAGCGCGGTCCAGCCGAGCCGGTTGACGTGGTCGACGTCGATGTCGGTCTCGCGCAGCACGGCCCGGACGTAGTCGACGTGGCCGCGCTCGGCCGCCGGGATGACGGAGATGCCGCCGAAGCGGTTCGTCACCTTCAGGTCGGGGTGCGCGGGCAGCAGCGCGCGCATCATCGCGACGGACCCGGTGACGCCCGTGACCAGCCAGGCGCTGTCACTGCGGTCGTCCTGGGCGTTCGGGTCGGCCCCGGCCCCGACGAGGACCTGCGCGGCGGCGACGTGGTCGTGCAGCGCCGCGAGGAGGAGCGGGGTGCGGCGGTGGGCGTCGCGGGCCTCGGGGTCGGCGCCCGCCCCGAGGGCGGCGCGGACGGCTCCGGCGTCGCCCGTCGCGGCAGCGTCCAGCAGGTTTCGGTTCATCGGGCCCCTCCGAAGGGTCAGGAGGAGCGGGGCCAGGGGCAGCGGCCCGTGGCCCACGCCCCGTCGCGATGGCTGTCTCGTGGGCGAGTGCGCGTCCATGGTGGCCGGTGGCACAGAGCCCCGCGCCCCTCGGGGGGACGCGGGGACTGGCGCACGGTCCTAGCCGAGGGAGGCCACGCCGGCCTGGGCGAACTTCTCGTCCAGGTCGCCCGACGGGGCGCCGGCCACGCCGATGCCGGCGATCGGGGCGTTCTTCGCGGTGACGGGGGCGCCGCCCGCGAGGAACAGGGTGCCCGGGATGTCCTTCAGCGTCGGGGCGTTCTCCAGGCGCTTGGTCAGCTCCGAGGTCGGGGCGTTCCAGGAGACCGCGGTGTACGCCTTCTTCACGGCCGACTCGTAGGACTGCGGGCCCGCGCCGTCGCCGCGCAGGGTCAGGATCGTGTTGCCGTTGCGGTCGACGACGGCGACGGAGACCTTCTGGTTCTCCTTCTCGGCGGCGTCGAGCGCGGCCTGCGCGGCCTTCGACGCGGCGTCGATCGTCAGGTGCGTGGACGACGTGGTGGTGTTGCCCTTGACGTTGGCGGCCGGGGCGGCGGCCACGGCCTGCGTCGTCTCCGAGGCGCTCGCCGAGTAGGCGCCGAAGCCACCGAGGGCGACGGCCGCGGCGAGGGTCGTGCCGGTGATGACGCGGGTGCGCTTCGAGACCTTCTTGACGTGCTTCATGAGGACAACTCCCAAGTTCGGTGAGGGTGGTCGGGCGGTGTGCCCGGAACCTCTCGGTGCCGTTCGTCGAGGAGGCCCGGGGCTCCGGGGGTGCATCCCGGTTCCGCCGTCCCGCTCTGCCTCAATCCTGGGTCCGGAACGGGGCCGGGACCCTCGACGGACCGGCTGGACGCGGCGCGCCGAGCGGCCGACACCGGGGTCATCCGAACGGTTGACCCCGGGGGCGCCGCCCCCGACGACAATGGGAGTGTTTGCCCAGTTCGCAGCGGTGGAGGAGGTGACGGTGGGCGCGACCACGAGACGCACCGACCAGTCGTACGAGAACGACACCCGGTGGCTCACCGCCGTCATGCACGCCGCGTTCTTCCTGCTGCTCGGCGTCGCCCTGGCCCGGTTCCTGCTGCGCCACCCCGGCGGCACCCGCACGCCCTGGATCATCGTGCTCAGCGTGGTCCTCGCCGTGCTGTACGTCCTCGGGATCGCGCTGGACGGCCCGCGCCGCGCCACCGTGCGGCGGCGCCTGTGGCTGGCGGCCGTGGTCGCCGTGGTCGTGGTCCTCGTGATCCTCGCGCCCAGTTTCGCCTGGGTCGGGATCCCGCTCTTCTACACCGGTCTGCGCACGCTGCCCACCCGCGCGGCCCTGGTCCTGGTGACGCTGCTGACCGGTCTCGTCATGGCGTCCCAGCTGCGTCTCGCCGGGCGCTGGGACCCCGACCTGGTGCTCGGCCCGCCCGCCGTCGCCATGCTCGCCACCGCCGTCTTCCTCCAGATGCAGCGGCAGGCGGCCCGCCAGCGCGCCCTCATCGACGACCTGATCAGGACCCGCCGCGAACTCGCCGCGTCCGAGCGCCGCGAGGGCACGCTCGCCGAGCGCCAGCGGCTGTCCATGGAGATCCACGACACCCTCGCGCAGGGCCTGTCCAGCCAGCAGATGCTGCTCCAGGCCGCCGAGCGGGTGTGGGAGTCCGACACCGGCAAGGCCCGCGCCCACGTGCACACGGCGGCGTCCATCGCCGAGCACAACCTCACCGAGGCGCGCCGCTTCGTGCACGACCTGGCGCCCGCCGACCTCGCCCACGGCCTGGAGGCGGCGCTGCACACCGTCGCCGCGCGGGAGTCCGGCGACCGGCTCTCGGTCCGCGTCCACATCGACGACGGGGGCCGCACCCCGCGGCTGCCCGACCGGGTCCAGTCGGCGCTGCTGCGGATCGCGCAGGGCGCGCTGGCCAACGTACGGGAGCACTCCGGCGCCACCACCGCGGCGATCACGCTCACGCTCCTCGACGACCAGGTCGTCATGGACGTCGCCGACGACGGCCACGGCTTCGACCCGGCGGCGCTGCCGGACGCCGCCGCGGGCGTGCGCGGCCACGGCCTCCCCGCGATCCGCGCCCGCGTCCACCAGCTCGGCGGCACCCTGACGATCGAGTCGTCCCCCGGCGAGGGCGCGGTCCTCTCGGCGGCGATCCCCTTGGAGCCGCCAGATGCCTGACGCCACGGGGCGCCGCCCCGGACCCCGCTCCTCAATCGCCGGAGGGGCTGGATTTGACCGCCCCCGGGATGTCGGCCGCAGGCCGCGCCCTCAGGGGCGCGGGGAACTGCGCGACCAGCCACGACGCAACACGCACCCGCCCACCCGCTCGACCCGCCACGGCGAGAAGGAGCCCACCCCATGACCGGCCCGAGCCCAGCCAACGCCCCGGTGCGAATCCTCCTCTGCGACGACCACGCAGTGGTCCGCGCCGGCCTGCTCGCCCTCCTCGACAGCGCCCCGGACATCGAGGTCGTCGGCGAGGCCGGCACCGGCGAGGAAGCGCTCGCCCTCGGCGCGAAACTGCGCCCCGACGTCGTCCTGATGGACCTCCAGCTCGGCGAGGGCATCGACGGCGTGGAGACCACCCGCCGCATCGCCTCCGCCCCGTCCCCCACCCCGAACGTCCTGGTCCTGACCACGTACGACACCGACGCCGACATCACCCGCGCCATCGAGGCCGGCGCCACGGGCTACCTGCTCAAGGCGGAACGCCCGGAGGAACTGTTCGCCGCGATCCACGCCGCGGCCCAGGGCCGCACGGCCCTCTCCGCCCCCGTCGCCAGCCGGGTCATGGCGAACATGCGCAAACCGCGCCCCACCCTCACCGACCGCGAGCGCGACATCCTCGGCCAGCTCGCGCACGGCCTCGGCAACCGGGAGATCGCCAAGGCCCTGTTCATCAGCGAGGCCACCGTCAAGACGCACCTGGGCCGGATCTACGACAAGCTCGGCGTGGACACCCGGGCGGGCGCGGTGGCCGTGGCGAAGGAGCAGCGCCTGCTGCCCTGAGCAGGCGGCGCCTGCCGCCCCGAGCGCACGGGACCGCCGCCGTGCGCCCGCCGGGCCGGTACGTGACACCATCACGTACGTGCTCGACATCGGTTACGCCCTCTCCCGCCGCTTCCCGGATCCGCCGCAGACGGACTACCGGCGCGCGGACGTCCACGCGCTGCGCCACGACCTGTTCAGCGGTGACGTGTACCTCGCCGACACGAAGGCGGACCGGGAGCTGTCCACAGCCTGGGGATGGGTGCCGGTGCTCGACTTCGCGTGGGCGCTGTGCGACATCGTCGAGCAGGTGGACCGCGACCCGCGCGGCAGCCGCAGCGCCACCCCCCAGTACGCGGAGCTGGACTTCACCGAGTCCACCGACCGCATGCTCTTCGAGCGCCGGTTCGGCTGGGTCGACATCGAGGCCGACTGGATGCCGGGCGACGAGCCCCCGCTGACCTTCTCCCACGCCGAACTGCGCCGCGAGGCCCGGGACTTCCTGCACGACCTGATCGCCGACCTCACCGACATGCACGAGGACCTCGGCGACAACCCGGCGATCTGGGACCTCCAGGGCCGCTTCCCCCGCCTGAAGTAGCCCCCGCCCCGCCATCTGACCCGGCCCGGCCCGGCCTGCGCTACCCCTCCACCCGCACCCCGAGATGCGCCGCCAACGCCGGCGCCAGGTCCAGCAGTTGACCCGGTGAGATCACCGCGCCGCCCAGCCGGTCGATCCCGCGCGCGATCTCCAGCTGCGCCGCCTCCCGCAGGTCCACGTCCGTCAGCGTCACCCCCGACAGGTCCGCGCCCTTCAGCACGCACCCGGGGAACTCGACCCGCTCCAGGCGCGCGCCCCCGAAGTCCGGCTCGACCAGCACGCAGCCCTCGAAGACGACGTCCTTGAGCCGCGCCTTGCGCAGGTTCAGATAGTCGATCTTGCCGCCGCGGATCACCACCCGCTCCAGGCCCGCCCCGTGCAGCTGCACCCCGCCGAGCCGGGCGTCCACCACCTCCACGTCCCGCAGCGTCGCCTCCGCCAGGTCCGTGCCGACGCCCCGGACGCCGGTCAGCGTCGAGTCGAGGACCCGGGCCCGGCGCAGCGCCGTCTCGTCGAAGCCGCACCCCTCGACCGCGCAGTCCATGAACCGCGCCCCGATCCCCTCCTGCCCGGTGAAGTCGACCGCGCGGAACTCCACGCCGTCGTAGTCCCCGTCCGGCTCCAGGAGGCCGCCCTCCCGCCACGGCTCCAGCGGAGGCAGCCGCACCTCCGGCCGCCGCGCCCGCTTCACCTTCGCCGCTCCACCACGCCTGTCCGCCATGCCCCCATGCTGCCCGCCCCCACTGACAGTGCCCACCGACAACCCCGGCCGCACCCCTGCGACCTGCGCCGATTCCTCCGATGTCACATTCGGGCCCCGCTCGTCCGTCGTATCCGGGAGAGCGCACGCGCGCCACAGACGCCCGCACAGGCAGGAGCGACCATGCCCCGCAGCACCCCCGACCTCACCGTCATCGGCGGCGGCTTCGCCGGCCTCACCGCCGCGGTCACCGCCGCGGAGGCCGGCGCCCGCGTCACCCTCTACGAGGCCCACCACACCCTCGGCGGCCGCGCCCGCACCGCCGACGCCCCGTACCGCACCCACGAAGGCCCGCACGCCCTCTACGACGGCGGCCCGCACTGGACCTGGCTGCGGCAGCGCGACCTGCTCGGACCGCTCGCGCCGATCCCTCCCCTTGAGGGCGCCCGGCTGCGCTTCCACCGCGACGGCGCGCTGCGCCGCACCCCGCCCCTCGCGCTCCTGCGGCTGCTCCGGCACCGGCCCGAACTCGCCCCGGTCGACGAGGACTTCACCACCTGGGCGAGCCGCATCGTCGGGCCGGCGGGCGCCCGGGCCGCCGCGCACTACACGGCGGTCGCGCTCTTCCACCACGACCCGGGAGCACTCTCCGCGCGCTTCGTGCAGGAGCGCCTGCGCCGCACCGCCAAGCTGCCGCCCGAGGCGCACTACCCGGTCGGCGGCTGGTCGTCGGTCATCGACCGGATGGCGGCCCGCGCCTGGAACCTGGGCGTGCGCGTGGAGACCTGCGCCCGGCTCGACACCGTGCCCACCGGCGCCCCGACGGTCGTCGCCACGTCGCTGGACGCGGCCCGCCGGCTGCTGCGCGACGACTCCCTCGTCTGGGACAGCGGCCGTACGACGCTGGTCGACCTGGCCGTCCGCAGCCGTCGCGGCGACGCGTTCGCGGTCTCCGGGATCGACTTCCCGGCCTGGATCGAGCGGTTCACGGCGCAGGACAGGTCGCTCGCCCCGCGCGGCGAGAGCCTGGTCCAGGGCCAGGTCCCGCTCGCCCCGCACGAGTCGAAGGCCGCCGGGTCGGCCCGCGCCGACCGCCTCCTCGACCTGGCGCTGCCGGGCTGGCGGGACCGGCTGACCTGGCGCCGCGACGCGGTCGCCAAGGGCCGCACGGGCGCGCTCGACCGGCCCGGCACGACCTGGCGCGACCGGCCCGCGATCGACCGGGGCGACGGCGTCTACCTGGCGGGCGACATGGTGGCGGCCCCCGGCGTCCTGTCCGAGGTCTCCCTCACCAGCGCGATCGAGGCGACGACGCTCGCGCTGCGGTCCCGGGTCTCCGTGCAGGGCCTTGACCTCAACCGCGCTTGAGGTCGAAGACTGGCGGCACACGAGAGCACGGCACGACAGACGCACCACGGGGAGCGCTCATGCACGCCATCCGCCTGCACGCCTTCGGCCCGGCCGAGAACCTCACGTACGAGAAGACCGACGACCCCGAGCCCGGCCCGGGCCAGGTCCGCATAGCGGTGGCGGCCGCGGGCGTGCACCTGCTGGACACCGCGGTCCGCCAGGGCATCCAGGGCCCGCTGCCGCACCTCCCCGACCTGCCCACGATCCCCGGCCGCGAGGTCGCGGGCACCGTCGAGTCGCTCGGCCCGGACACCGACCCGTCCTGGCTCGGCAAGCAGGTCGTCGTCCACCTGGGCTTCACGCCCGGCGGCTACGCCGAGCTGGCCGTCGCGGACGCCGCCCGGCTGCACGAGATCCCGGCGAACCTGGACGCGGCCGGGGCCGTCGCCATGATCGGCACCGGCCGCACCGCGATCGGCATCCTCGACTTCGCCGAGGTCACCCCGGACACGGTCGCCATCGTCCCGGCCGCGGCGGGCGGCATCGGCACGCTCGTCGTCCAGTACGTGAAGCACGCGGGCGGCACCGTCATCGGCCTCGCCGGCGGCCCGGAGAAGACGGCCCAGGTCGAGCGGAACGGCGCGGACCTGGCCCTCGACTACCAGGACCCCGGCTGGGCGGACACGGCACGGGAGTTCCTCGACGCGCGCGGCCTGCGCGGCACCGTCCTGTTCGACGGGGTCGGCGGACCCGCGGCCCGCGCCGCCCTCGACCTGCTCGGCCCCGGCGCACAGCACCTGATCTTCGGCTGGTCCGCCGACGGCATCGGCGGCGCCCCCGGCCCGCAGCTCCTGGACGAGGCCGAGCGCACCCGCCGCGACCTCACCCAGGTGGAGGTCCTCGGCCCGCCGATGATGCGGCGGGCGGGCGGCGACAACCCGATCCGCACCCTCGAACTGGCCGCCCTCGACCTGGCCGCCCGCTCCGTCCTCAGCCCGGCCGTGCACCGCTTCCCGCTCGCCGAGGCAGCGGCCGCGCACCACGCCCTCGCCTCGCGCGGCACCACGGGCAAGGTGGTCCTGGAGCCGTAACTCCCTTACGCGCCCAGGCTGTTCAGTGCCTCGTCGGTGAGCCGGAACACCGTCCACTCGTCCTGCGGCCGCGCGCCGAGCGCGCGGTAGAAGGCGATGGACGGCTCGTTCCAGTTCAGCACCGACCACTCCAGACGCTCGTAGCCACGCGCCACGCAGATCCGGGCCAGCTCGGTCAGCAGGGCCTTGCCGTGGCCGCCGCCGCGCGCGCCGGGGCGTACGTACAGGTCCTCCAGGTAGATCCCGTGGACGCCGCGCCAGGTGGAGAAGTTCAGGAACCAGAGCGCGAAGCCGACCGGTTCGCCGGTGGCGTCGTCCTCGGCGACGTGCGCGAAGGCGGCGGGCCGCTCGCCGAACAGTGCGTCCCGCAACTGCTCCTCGGTGGCCCGGGCCTCGTCCAACGCCTTCTCGTAGTCGGCGAGTTCCCTGACCATGGCGTGGATGACGGGAACGTCTGCGGGGGTGGCTTCACGGATCATGTGCGCAGGTTAAGCCTTCGGGCGCGCGAGCCTGCGCGCGATCTCCATCCCGTCCGGTGAGAGCGGGCGGCCGTCCTCGACGTCCCACAGCGCGTTCTGCAGCACCCGCCCGAGCGTCCAGGCCCGCGCCCGGTCCCGGTCGAGGCCGAGGACGTCCGTCATCGCGTCGAACCGCCACACCACCTCGTCCGGCTCGAAGCGGTTGTCGAGGGCGGGCCACAGGTCGAAGCCCGGGTCGCCCGCGAGCGGCTTCGGGTCGATCGCCAGCCACGGCTCCCGGCCACTGTCCGCCCGCGGGGCCAGCACGTTCTCGAAGTGCAGGTCCCAGTGCAGCAGCCGGTCCCCGGCCTCGCCCACGACCTCCCGGACGGCCGCCGCGCAGTCCGCCACGGTGCGCCGCTGCGCCGGGTCGGCGATCCGCGGCAACGCGTCCGGCACGTCCGCCAGCATCCGGGCCGCGATGTCGGAGAGGCGCCGCAGGCCGGCCGGCGCGGGCCCGGCCGTGAGCCGCGCGAGCAGCTCGGCGATGACGAGGACGGCCTTGCGGGAGTCCGCCACGACGCTCAGCATCCGCCCCGCGTCCAGCCGTTCGAGCAGCATCGTGCCGGTGGCGTCGTCGTGGTCCAGGAGCCGCACCGCCCCGTCGCCGTCCCAGTGCCGCAGCGCGACGGGCTCGCCGTCGGTCTCCTCGTCGAGCACCTGGAACTTCACGACGGCCGGCACCCCGTCCGCCGCCCGCACCACGGGCAGCACCAGCGCGGCCATCCCGTGCATCGGCGGCCCGTCGACCGTCAGCCCCCACCGCTCGACGAACTCCTCGACGCGGGCGGGCAGCCCCGCGATGAACGCCCGGCCCGCCTCCCCCGCGAACTCGTACTGCGACTCAATCAGTCCGCCCGGAATGTCGATCACGCCGCCGACCCTACCGGCGTGCCTGAATCGACCATGCACCATTTTCTCCGCCGCGTGGGGGCCTACGTCCGCAGCGCTCCGGGCACCTACGTCTGGCTGGCCGCGCTCTTCGTGACGACGGTCGCCGTGCACCACATGAGCCCGGAGTTCGAGGAGGAGTTCCTGCGCCAGCGCTCCACGAACCTGCACGAGCTGTCGCAGAACCCGATGCGGGTCCTGGTCTCCTCGGCGTTCTGGATCGACGGCGCCACCTGGTGGCCGTACGCGGTGCTCTACACGGTCTTCCACGCGCAGGCGGAGCGCTGGCTCGGCACGCTGCGCTGGCTCGCGGTCGCCGCGGCCGCGCACGTCCTGGCGACACTGATCAGCGAGGGCGCGCTGCTGTGGGCGATCCGGCACGGCCACGCGCCGCCGTCGTCGGTGAACACCCTCGACGTGGGCGTCAGTTACGCCCTGGCGGGCGTCGTCGCGGTCCTCACGTACCGGATCAGCTCACCGTGGCGGTACGTCTACCTGGCGGTGGTGCTGGTGGTCTACGGGAGTCCGCTCGTCACGGGCCGCACGTTCACGGACCTCGGCCACTTCACGTCGGTCCTGATCGGCCTGGCCTGCTTCCCGTTCGTCCGGGACGCGGGCGGGGCGTGGAACCCGGTGCGCGCCCTGCGCCGGACCCCCGACAGAAGCTAGGAGATCCCGGCGTCCTTCAGGACCGCCGCGAACGACGCCTTCCCGTAGAGGGCGTCCTCGCCGCCACCCGCCTTCTTCCCGTCGATCAGCACGGTCGGCGTGCCCTGCATCCCGTCGTCCCGGAACGCCCGCATCGCGTCGCCGACCCACTTCTCGTACGCGCCGTCGTTCACGGCACTGTCGAAGGCGGTCGAGCGCAGCCCGTCGACCTTGCCGGCGATCTTCAGCAGGAAGGCGTTCGTGTACGCGTCCTGCGACTCGTCGTCCGGCTGGTTGGCGAAGACGGCGGCGTGGAACTCGGGGAACTTCCCCGCGTCGACCGAGGCGCGCAGCGCGTTCGCGGCGTTCACCGAGCCGGAACCGCCGAGGTTGTCGTCGAGGAACGAGGCGATCGTGTACTCGATCTTCACGTCGCCGCTCGCCACGGACTGCGTCAGCGCCCGCGCCCCGCCCTCCTCGAACTTCTTGCAGTAGGGGCAGCGCGCGTCCTCGTAGACCTTCACCGTGTGCGGCGCGTCCTGCTCGCCGACCGTGATCGCGGCGCCGTCCGCCCGGGCGGGCAGACCGGCGAGCGTCCCGGGGTCGGCGACGGCCCGCACCTCGGCGACGGTGCCGCCGTCGGCGGAGCCGGCCGCCTTCGGCGTCCCCGACGAACAGGCGGCGAGCACCGCCCCGAGGCCCACCACGGCGACGGCCGCTCCCGCACCGCGCCCCCTGCCACGTATCGCGCGCCTCATACCAGCACCCCAGAACCTTCCCGAACCGATCAGATCCCCTCAAACTACGCACCCGCCCACCCCCGGCGAAGCGCCGAACGGCCCGATCCACCGGGACCAACGCCCTCTCCCCTCTGCCGCGAACCCCCTCCCTCCCAGTAACGTCCACCGCCATGAGCAGCACGAACAACGCGACGGCGACGGTCAACGGCGGCATCTCGTTCTGGTACGCGCAGCACGGCATCCCCGTCGCGCGCGAGCCCCTCGCCGGTGACGCGAGCGCGGACGTCGTCATCGTCGGCGGCGGCTACACCGGACTGTGGACGGCGTACTACCTGAAGAAGGCCGCGCCCTTCCTGCGCATCACGGTCCTGGAGCAGAAGTTCTGCGGCTACGGCGCCTCCGGCCGCAACGGCGGCTGGCTCTACAACGGCATCGCCGGCCGCGACCGCTACGCGAAGCTCCACGGCCACGAGGCGGCCGTCCGCCTCCAGCAGGCCATGAACGAGACCGTGACGGAGGTCGTCGACACCGCCCGCGCCGAGGGCATCGACGCGGACATCCACCACGGCGGCGTCCTCGAAGTCGCCTACACGCCGGCCCAGTTGGCGCGCCTGAAGGACTTCCACGCCGCGGAACTCTCGTACGGCGAGAAGGACCGGGTGCTGCACGGCGCCCGCGAGACGGCGGACCGGATCCGGGTGGCGGGCGCGGTCGGCTCGACGTGGACCCCGCACGGCGCCCGGCTGCACCCGGTGAAGCTGGTCCAGGGCCTGGCCCGCACGGTCGAGGCGCTCGGGGTGACGATCCACGAGTCGACCCCGGTCACGGAGATCAAGCCGAAGCACGCCGTCACCCCGTACGGCACGGTCCGTGCCCCGTACGTCCTGCGCTGCAC
This sequence comes from Streptomyces sp. KL116D, assembly GCF_030766975.1. NCBI lineage: Bacteria > Bacillati > Actinomycetota > Actinomycetes > Kitasatosporales > Streptomycetaceae > Streptomyces > Streptomyces sp. KL116D. The sequence continues at coordinate 43,955 of NZ_JASERH010000013.1, forward strand.
GGAGGGCTTCACGGCGTCGCTCAAGGGCCAGCGCCGCACCTGGCTCCCGATGAACTCGTCGATGATCGCGACGGAGCCGCTGACGGCGGCCCAGTGGGAGTCGATCGGCTGGGAGGGCCGCGAGACGCTGGGCGACATGGCCCACGCGTACATGTACGCGCAACGCACGGCCGACGACCGCATCGCGCTCGGCGGCCGGGGCGTCCCGTACCGCTTCGGCTCGCGCACGGACAACGACGGCCGCACCCAGCCGCAGACGATCACCGCCCTCACCGAGATCCTGACCCGCTTCTTCCCCCAGCTCACCGGGGTCCGGGTGGACCACGGCTGGTCCGGCGTCCTCGGCGTCCCCCGCGACTGGTGCGCCACGGTCACCCTCGACCGCTCGACGGGCCTCGGCTGGGCGGGCGGCTACGTCGGCTCGGGCGTCGCCACCGCGAACCTCGCCGCCCGCACCCTGCGCGACCTGGTCCAGCAGGACTCGGGCCAGTCGGGCCCCACGGACCTGACGGCGCTCCCCTGGGTCAACCACAAGGTCCGCAAGTGGGAGCCGGAGCCGCTGCGCTGGCTGGGCGTGCACGGCATGTACGCCACGTACAACGCCGCCGACCGCCGCGAACTGACCACGCACACGGCGACCTCGTCCCGCCTCGCACAGACCGCGGACCGCCTGGCCGGCCGGCACTGACCTGCCCCGCGCTGCCCCGCGCACAGCAAAACCCCAGGCCGGAACCGATCCGGCCTGGGGTCTCAGGGGAGCCCCCTGTCGGATTCGAACCGACGACCTACGCATTACAAGTGCGTTGCTCTGGCCATCTGAGCTAAGGAGGCAGCCCGAGCAGTGTAACCAAACCCGTGCGCCCGCCCATCGAAAATTTCGGCGAATCTCACAGGCCCCGACCTACTGACAGACCCGGCACCCGGCAGGTACGGTCCGATCAGTTCACCCGCGTGGACTACACCAGTGCTACAAGCCCCTGCGGCAGCAGCCGCAGCGGCCCCACCTTTACAACGGATCGTCCGGCACGTTCCTGCCGGTGAAGGGGGCTTCACAGCCATGGCTTCTGTCACGTTCGACAAGGCGACCCGCGTCTACCCGGGTTCCACCAAGCCCGCGGTCGACGGCCTGGACATCGAGATCGAGGACGGCGAGTTCCTCGTCCTCGTCGGTCCCTCCGGCTGCGGCAAGTCGACCTCCCTGCGCATGCTCGCGGGTCTCGAGGACGTCAACGGCGGTGCGATCCGCATCGGTGACCGCGACGTCACGCACCTGCCGCCGAAGGACCGGGACATCGCCATGGTGTTCCAGAACTACGCGCTCTACCCGCACATGTCCGTCGCCGACAACATGGGCTTCGCGCTCAAGATCGCCGGCGTGAACAAGGCGGAGATCCGGCAGAAGGTCGAGGAGGCCGCGAAGATCCTCGACCTCACCGAGTACCTGGACCGCAAGCCGAAGGCCCTCTCGGGTGGTCAGCGCCAGCGTGTCGCCATGGGTCGCGCCATCGTGCGTGAGCCGCAGGTGTTCCTCATGGACGAGCCGCTGTCGAACCTCGACGCCAAGCTCCGCGTGTCGACCCGTACGCAGATCGCGTCGCTGCAGCGCCGCCTCGGCATCACCACCGTCTACGTCACCCACGACCAGGTCGAGGCCATGACGATGGGCGACCGCGTGGCGGTCCTCAAGGACGGTCTGCTCCAGCAGGTCGACTCGCCGCGCAACATGTACGACCGCCCGGCCAACCTCTTCGTCGCCGGCTTCATCGGCTCCCCGGCCATGAACCTGGTCGAGGTCCCGATCACCGACGGCGGCGTGAAGTTCGGCAACTCGGTCGTGCCGGTCAGCCGTGAGGCCCTCAAGGCCGCCACGGACAAGGGCGACACCACCGTCACGGTCGGCGTCCGCCCGGAGCACTTCGACATCGTCGAGCACGGTGGCGAGGCCGCGAAGTCCCTCACGAAGGACGCGAGCGACGCCCCGGCCGGCCTCGCGGTCTCGGTGAACGTCGTCGAGGAGCTCGGCGCCGACGGCTACGTCTACGGCGCGGCCCAGGTCGGTGGCGAGCACAAGGACCTGGTCGTCCGGGTGAACGGCCGCCGGGTTCCGGAGAAGGGCACCGAGCTGCACGTCGTGCCGCGTCCGGGCGAGACCCACGTGTTCGCGACGTCGACGGGCGAGCGCCTCTCCGACTGACACGGCCTGACACGGCCCGACGCTGCCTGACACAGCCTGAGCCACTCAAGTGAGGTGAAGGGCCCCGCACTTCGGTGCGGGGCCCTTCGCGTGCGCAGCCCGGCGCAGCCCATGTTGTCGACAAATACCCCGGCAATTAGGACAATTCCGCCACCTGCGTCAACGCCCAAGGAACAAAACCCAGTTACGGGTCCCTCATCAGAGTGACTAAATGTCGCCAAATCATCACCGACCGCTACGCTCACTCGCGTGACGCACTCCGCTAACTACACCCAGAAGTCGCGCCGAGCCCGGGGCCAGGGCCCCGCCCGCCGCGCCGCCCGCACGCTCGCCTTCGTCCTGCCGGTGATGCTGGTGCTCTCCGGGACCCTCGCGGTCACCCGAGTCAACTGGTCCGGAAGCTCGTCGGACTCCATCCTCACGGCTTCCTCACAGGACGTTTCCGCGCGCGCCAAGTCGCGCGCCCCCCAGGACCTCCTGCGCGACCGTCTCCTCCAGGAACTCCAGGAGAAGGACCCGGGCATCGCCCTCACCCACCTCCAGCAGGAGGTGGACCGCCGCCCGTCGCTCGCCAAGCACTGCATGTCGATCGCGAAGGCCCTCGGCCGCGCCGCCGTCCAGGCCTACGGCCCGGCGCGCGCCCAGTCCTTCGCCCGCCCGGTCTGCGACACCTCCTTCGCGACGGGGGTGGCCGGCTTCCGCGGCTGAGGCCGACCCGCCCCCTCGGGCCGTGCGCACGTACAGTTCCGGTCATGACGACCGCTGAACCGGCCGCGCACGGCCCGCACTCGTTCTCCCACCGCGAGGTACACCGCCCCACGCAGGCCGTCGTCCTGGCGGGCGGCCAGGGCTCGCGGCTGCGCCCCTACACCGACGACCGGCCCAAGCCGATGGTGGAGATCCCCGGCACCGGCACCCCGATCATCGGCCACCAGCTGACCTGGCTCGCCGAGGAGGGCGTCACCGACGCCGTCGTCTCCTGCGGCCACCTGGCCGAGGTCCTCCAGGAGTGGCTGGAGTCGGCCGAGCTGCCGCTGCGCGTCACGACGGTCGTCGAGAAGGAACCGCTCGGCCGGGGCGGCGGCCTGAAGTTCGCCGCCGCGCACCTGCCCCACCAGGACCGCCCCTGGTACGCCACGAACGGCGACATCTGGACCCGGTTCTCGCTGCGCGAGATGGCCGACTTCCACTACGAGCGCGAGGCCACGGCGACCCTGGCCCTCGCCCGGCCGCGCATCCCGTGGGGCGCCGTGGAGACGGACGCGTTCGGCCACATCACCGACTTCGTCGAGGCCCCGCCGTCCCCGTACCTGATCAACGCGGGCGTGTACGTCTTCTCCCCCGAGTTCGCCTCGCTGCTGCCGGACACCGGCGACCACGAGCGCACCACGTTCCCGCGCCTGGCCCGCGCCAAGCGGCTGGCCGGCTTCCCGATCCCGCAGGGCGCGTACTGGCGGGCGATCGACACGGCGAAGGACCTCACGGAGGCCGCGAAGGAGCTTGCCGCGCTGAGCCGCTGAGCCGGTACACCGGTACGCCTCTACGACGACGGGGCCCGCACGATCGGATCGTGCGGGCCCCGTCGTCGTACCGGGAGGGGCGGGTCAGCCGAGGATGCCGCCGACCAGACCCGGCTTGTCGGCGCCGCCACCGCCGTCGGAACCCCCGGACGACGTGCCGCCGTCCGACGTGCCGCCACCGGTGGACCCGCCCGACGTCGGCGAACCCCCGCTGCTGCTGGTCGGCGGCTGCTGCGGCGTCGTCTGCCGCGGCGGCGCCTGGCCCGCGGTCGCGCCCTGCGTCGGCGTCGTCGGCGTCGTGCCACTGGTGGTGCCGGCCGCGGGCGCGCTGCTCGGCGCGCCGGACGGGCTCGACGTGGTGCCCTGCGTCGGCGTGTTGGACGCCGAGGGGCTCTTCGACGTCTCGCGCTTCTTGTGTCCGGGCTCGGACGGGAGCGGCGAACCGGGCAGTTCGTTGCGCGGGGCGTCGCCGGGGCCCGGCGCGGTGACCCGGTCCGAGTCGCGCACGGCGCCGCCGAGCAGCGAGCCGATGAGCAGCGTGCCGCCGATGACGAGGGTGGCGACGACCGTGCCGCGGCGCAGCACGTACCGGCGCAGCTCCCACAGCGCGGCGCGCGGGCCGAGCCGCCGCCAGGCACCGCCCGCCAGCCGCCCGTCGATGGAGTAGACGGGGGCACCGGCGATGATCAGCGGCGACCACGCGGCGAGGTAGATGATGTCGGGCGCGTCGTAGGCGGGGACGGTCTTCCAGCTGACGGTGACGAGGATCGCGGCCGAGAGCAGCGCGCCCACCACCGCGGCGATCCGCTGCCACAGGCCCAGGACCGTCAGCACGCCGACGATGACCTGGAGGAAGGCGATCACGAGTCCGGCGCCGACCGGGTGCTGGAGCGCCCAGTCGCGCATCGGCTCGGCGAGCGCCCACGGGTGCAGCGAGTTCAGCCACTTGACCATCGAGCCGCGCTCGCCGCCGTCGAAGTAGACGGGGTCGCAGAGCTTGCCCATGCCGGCGTAGATGGAGATGAAGCCGAGGAAGACGCGCAGCGGGAGCAGCACGACGCCGAGGTTCATCCGGCGGCCGGGGTAGTAGGCGTGCCGGACCGGCCCGTAGCGCCGGGCGGCCGTCGACTCGGCCTCGGTCTCCTCGTCCGGGTCGTCGAACTCCTGGTCGTCGTAACCGATCCGGTCGAGTTCTCCGGTGTCCTCGAAGGCGCTGCCCGCCTGCCGCATCTGCGGCAGCAGCCGGGTGCCGTCACCGCCCTGCGGGCCGACGACGACAGGCGTCTCCGCCGTGGGTTCACCGCCGTACAGGTCGAGGTCGTCGGCGAGGTCCCGGTCGAGGTCGACGCGCGGGATGACCTGCGTGGCACCGCCGTCGTCCAGGTCACCGGCGCGGCGCGCGCCCTGCAGGAGCCCACTGGCGGCGAGGTCGCCGCCGCTCATGACCACAGGGCGCCGCCGGGCACCCGGGGTGCCCGCGGCGGTGATGACGGGGATGCGCGTGGTCGCCGCCTCGACGGCGCTCACGTGCCTTGCGATGCGCGGGAGTTGCGTCTTCTGAGCCCTGGGGAGCTGCACGCGGAAACTCGCGTGGTTGACGATGACCTGCGCCGGGTCGCACGGAACCTTCACCATGCTCAGCGCGGGAGCGTCGTCGAATCCCGACGAGCGGTCCCCCGAGGGTGTGCGGGGCGTTCTGGTGTCCACACTCATCTAACCGAGTGATGTGTGTTTAGGACACTGCCTTGACCGCACCGGAATGTCCGGGCCCCGTCAAGATCGAGGGGCCCGGACGGATCAGCGGTGTCAGGCGCGGCGGCGCGCGGCCTCGTACAGCACGACGCCCGCGGCGACACCGGCGTTCAGCGACTCGGCGCCGCCCGGCATCGGGATCCGGACCCGGAAGTCGCAGGTCTCGCCGACCAGCCGGGACAGGCCCTTGCCCTCGCTGCCGACGACGATGACCACGGGACCTTCGAGGGCCGCCAGGTCACCGACGGTGTGCTCGCCGTCCGCGGCGAGCCCGACCACGGCGATGCCCGCCTTCTTGTACTGCTCGAGCGCACGGGTCAGATTGGTGGCGCGCGCCACCGGCGTGCGCGCCGCGGTACCGGCGGACGTCTTCCACGCGCCCGCCGTCATGCCGGCCGCGCGCCGCTCGGGCACGAGCACGCCGTGGCCGCCGAAGGCGGAGACGGAGCGGACGACCGCGCCGAGGTTGCGCGGGTCGGTCACGCCGTCGAGCGCGACGATCAGCGGGTCCTGGCCCTCGTCGAAGGCGGCGGCGACCAGGTCCTCCGGGTGCGCGTACTCGTACGGCGGGACCTGGAGGACGAGGCCCTGGTGGTTGAGCCCGTTGGTCATCCGGTCCAGCTCGGGGCGCGGGGCCTCCATGAGGTGGATGCCGCCGCGCTCACCGGCGAGCTGAAGCGCCTCGCGCACCCGCTCGTCGTTGTCGATGAACTGCTGGACGTAGAGCGTGCTCGCGGGCACGCCCTCGCGCAGCGCCTCGACGACCGGGTTGCGGCCGACGACCATCTCGGAGGACGACTTGCCGCGCGGGCCGCCGGTGCGGCTGGTGGGACGGCGGGCGGCCTGCTTGGCCTGGGCGTTGGCGATGCGGTTCTTCTTGTGGCCCTTGCGCATCTCGGCGGGCGGCGTCGGACCGCGGCCCTCCAGGCCCTTGCGCCGCTGGCCGCCACTGCCGACCTGCGCGCCCTTCTTGCCGGACATGCGGCGGTTGTTGTTGGCGGCCATGACCTACCTGTCTCTGCGGAAATCTGTGGGTGTACGTCTATGAAGTGTGCCGCCCGATCGCCCGGGCGGCACATTCACCTGGTTCTCAGCGCGGGCCGAGGGTCCACCGGGGACCGGACGGGCCGTCCTCGATGACGAGCCCGGACTGGCCGAGCCGGTCGCGGATGGCGTCGGCGGTGGCCCAGTCCTTGCGGGCGCGGGCCGACTCCCGCTGGTCGAGCACGAGCCGTACGAGGGTGTCGACGACGCCGTGCAGGTCCTCGCCGCGGTCGCCGTCGCCGACCCAGTGCGGGTCGAGCGGGTCGAGGCCGAGGACGCCGAGCATGGCGCGCACCTCGGCGAGGCGGGCGACGGCGGCTTCCTTGTCGTCGGCGGCGAGGGCGGAGTTCCCCTGCCGGACGGCGGTGTGCACGATGGCCAGCGCCTGCGGCACGCCCAGGTCGTCGTCCATCGCCTCGGCGAACGCCGGGGGCACCTCGTCGGCCGGGGCGACCGTGCCGCCGGCCAGCTCGGTGACCCGCTGCACGAAGCCCTCGATCCGGGCGAACGCCGACTCGGCCTCGCGCAGCGCGTCCTCGCTGTACTCGATGGTGGAGCGGTAGTGCGGGGTGCCCAGGTAGTACCGGAGCACGATCGGGCGCCAGTGCTTGACCATCTCGGACACGAGCACGGAGTTGCCCAGCGACTTCGACATCTTCTCGCCGGACATGGTGACCCAGGAGTTGTGCACCCAGTACTTGGCGAACTCGTCGCCGAACGCCTTGGCCTGCGCGATCTCGTTCTCGTGGTGGGGGAAGATCAGGTCGATCCCGCCGCCGTGGATGTCGAAGGCGGAGCCCAGGTACTTGTGGGCCATCGCCGAGCACTCCAGGTGCCAGCCGGGACGGCCGCGGCCCCACGGCGTCTCCCAGCTCGGCTCGCCCGGCTTCGCGGCCTTCCACATGGCGAAGTCGCGCGGGTCCCGCTTGCCGGTCTCGCCCTCGCTCTCGGGCTGGAGCAGGTTGTCCAGCTCCTGGTTCGACAGCTCCAGGTAGCCGGGGAAGGACCGCACGTCGAAGTAGACGTTCCCGTCGGACTCGTACGCGTGCCCGCGCGCGATGAGCCCCGACATCATCTCGACCATCTCGGTGACGTGGCCGGTGGCACGCGGCTCGTAGGTGGGCGGCAGGCAACCGAGCGCGGTGTAGGCGTCGTTGAACGCCCGCTCGTTCTCGTACCCGATCGACCACCACGGCCGGTTCTGCTCGGCCGACTTCTTGATGATCTTGTCGTCGATGTCCGTCACGTTCCGCACGAACGTGACGTCGTAGCCGCGGTAGGTGAACCAGCGGCGCATGATGTCGAAGTTGAGCCCCGACCGGATGTGCCCGATGTGCGGGGCGGCCTGGACGGTAGCGCCACACAGGTAGATCGAGACACAGCCCGGCGTGAGCGGGGTGAAGTCACGGATCTGCCGGGCGCTGGTGTCGTACAGGCGAATAGTCACCCCTCCAGGGTAGTGGGCCCGGAGGGGTGCCATGGGCCCGAGGGCGCCCGAAACCGGCTCAGATCCGCCCGACCACCTTGCGGGCCTGCACCCGGACCACGACGCGCTGCGCGTCGTCGCCCGACGCCGGGTTGAACTCGGCGTACTTCTTGCCGGTGTACTTCACCGACAGCTCGTCGATGAGCTCCTGGCCGCCCTCGGTGGTGATGTCCGCGGTGCCCCTGATCTCGGCGTACGCGTACGGGTTGTCGGCCGGCTGGACCAGGACCGTCACGCGCGGGTCGCGGCGCAGGTTCTTCTCCTTGCGCCGGCCGATCGTGGTGGAGAACAGGACGTCGTCGCCGTCGCGCTTGACCCACACCGGGGAGACCTGGGGGCTCCCGTCGGGCTGGATCGTGGCGACGGCGATGAACGTCTTGGTGTCGAGCAGCGCCTTGAGCTCGTCGGACAGCTGGGCGGACATGGCCTCACTCCTTCTGGGGGACGGTCGTCGCGTACCCGATCCTGCGGGACGACACCGGGCCGCGCCCGCATTTCGCCGCACGCTCCACACGGATGTCACACGGCGGCGGTCCGCACCACCAGTGCGGTCGCGACCGCCATGAGCCCTTCGTCGCGGCCCGGGAAGCCGAGCCCGTCCGTCGTCGCGCCCGACACGGACACCGGCGCCCCGGCGGCCTCCGACAGCACCTTCTGCGCCTCGTCGCGCCGCTTGCCGATCTTGGGCCGGGGGCCGACGACCTGCACCGCGACGTTCCCGATCCCGAAGCCCGCCGCGCGCACGATGCGGGCGGCCTCGGCGAGCAGCGTGACGCCGCTCGCGCCGGACCACTCGGGGCGGCCGGTGCCGAAGTGCCGGCCGAGGTCGCCGAGCCCGGCGGCGGAGAACAGCGCGTTGCAGGCGGCGTGGGCGACGACGTCGGCGTCGGAGTGCCCGGCGAGCCCGGGGCCTTCGTAGTCGGGTGCCTCCCACTTCAGCCCGGCGCACCACAGCTCGCGGCCCTCTTCGAAGGCGTGGATGTCGGTGCCGATGCCGACCTGCGGAAGGACGTACGGGAACGTCGCTGGGGTCTCAGGGGTCTCAGAAGCCATCGTTGGCCCTCCTGCGGGCGAGTACGGCCTCGGCGAGGACCAGGTCGAGCGGCCGCGTGACCTTGAACGCCTCCTCGTGCCCGGGCACGAGGACGACCTGCAGGCCGAGCTGCTCGACCATGCTGGCGTCGTCCGTGACGTCGTCGGTGACGGTCTCGTGGGCGCGGGCGAGCGTGGCGTGGTCGAAGCCCTGCGGCGTCTGCACGGCGCGCAGCCGGGCCCGCGAGGGCGTCGCGACGACCGGCTCGGGGCTGCCGTCGGTGGTCGGCACGACCTCCTTGACGGTGTCGGCGAGCGGCAGCGCCGGCACGACGGCCGGCGCCCCGTCCCGTACGGCTTCGATGACCGCGTCGACCGTGTCGACCGGGACGAGCGGGCGGGCCGCGTCGTGCACCAGCACGATGTCGATCCCGTCCGGCAGGGCGTCGAGCCCGAGCTTCACGGACTCCTGCCGGGAGTCGCCGCCGGGCACGACCAGGAAGTCGGTGCGCTCGGGCAGCGCGTGGTCGGCGAGCAGGCTCTTGACCTCGGCGGCGCCTTCGGGCGGTGCGACGACCACGACGAGGGAGACGGAGCGGGAGGCCGCCATCGCCCGGACGGCGTGGATCAGCATCGGGGTGCCGCTGAGCGCGCGGAGCGCTTTGGGGGCGCCGGGGCCGAGGCGCACGCCCCGTCCGGCGGCCGGAATCACGACAGCGGTGCGAGCGCCACCGGCATCGGGACGCGTTTCGTCAGACATCGGTTCCGTTCAGGTTTGTACGCTCGGGGGTGGTGGGTATGGCCCCATCGTGCCGGGCGCGACGTCTTGACCGGACCCTTCCGTGACATCTGGTCGAGCCAGCTGCCCGGGCCCGGCACACCAAGTACGGGTACCAACCCGAGCGTGGGGGATGTGCGGGTACGAACATGCCGCAGCGCCCGGCGACACCATCAGGGTCATCGGGCACCACGGCATTGTTCTGCGCTGCACTGCATTTTCGCTGCACTGTTCGGCTACGTGGCAGCAGCGCTTGTCAGGACGCGAGAACCTCGTCGAGCAGGGCCTCGGCCTTGTCCTCGTTCGTGTTCTCCGCGAGAGCGAGCTCGCTCACCAGGATCTGGCGAGCCTTGGCGAGCATGCGCTTCTCACCCGCGGACAGTCCGCGCTCCCGCTCCCGGCGCCACAGGTCACGCACAACCTCCGCGACCTTGATGACATCGCCGGAGGCGAGCTTCTCCAGGTTTGCCTTGTAACGGCGCGACCAGTTCGTGGGCTCCTCGGCGTACGGCGCGCGCAGTACCTCGAAGACCCGGTCGAGCCCGTCCTGACCGACCACATCACGTACGCCGACGAACTCCGCATTGTCCGCTGGCACACGTACCGTCAGGTCGCCCTGGGCGACCTTCAGCACCAAGTAGGTCTTGTCCACGCCTTTGATCTGGCGAGTTTCGATAGCCTCGATCAGCGCGGCCCCGTGATGGGGATAGACCACGGTGTCGCCAACCTTGAACGTCATGTGACAGGTACCCCTTCCGTGGCTATCCAGGGTAACACGGAAACGGCGGGTTCTGAATGGCGTTTTCGCAGGTCAGGGCATATCTCGGGGCTTGACAACAACAACAGGAACGTGCTGCGGAGGGGTAGCGGAGGAGGGTATTCGCAGGTCGGAGCGGCTCTCCGGCGGAGGCGAAACGCGTACGTTACAGCCCTCTGAACAGGGCCCCAAGGGGTCGAACGTCCCGGTTTGCGAGGTTCGGAGCGCTGAACTTCCGCTGCTCCGTTCGAGGGTCCGGAGGTCCGTTCGAGACGAATCCGGAATTGATCAAGGCGATTCCCGGTGCCCGGTGATCGTTTTTCCGGACCCCCATGCATTCCTTACGGGAAATCCGTGCGGGGCCTCTGGACAGCGGATATGTGAATGGTGAACGGGGGGTGACACGGGGCGAATGGTGACGGTGAGGAGCGCGGGGAACACGGGGTGCTGAGCGACCTATGTGACGGGGGTCCTGCCCGCAAGGGGCGGGTCGGGTGCGGCGGCACGGGAACGGCTCGGTAACCTAAGCCCGCTGACAGACCCTTAGGACGGCTTTACACACGCCGTCCTGATCCGCCCACGTTCAAGGAGTTGCCGCCGCCGTGAGCAGCAGCCTTCGACGCGGCGCCCTCGCCGCCGCCGCCATCGCGTTCTCGATCGCCTCGCTCGCCGCGTGCGGTGCCGGCAACAACGCCCAGACGCTCGAGGTCAAGCCGGACAACGCCGCGACCTCCGTCGGGGACATCAAGATCCAGAACGCCACCGTCATCACGCAGCCGGACCGCGAGTCCAAGGGTCCTGCCGTGATCACCGGGACGCTGTTCAACAACGGGGCCACCGCGCAGACGCTCGACTCGATCACCGTCGACGGAGTCGACAAGACCGCGAAGCTGACGGACGCCAAGGGGGGTTCGACGATCACGGTTCCGGCCGGCGGTTCCGTCGTCCTCGGCGGCAAGGGCAACGCCTCCGCCGAGCTGCCCAACAGCCGGACCGCGGTGCTCGACGGCAACGCGCAGGCCGTCACCTTCTCGTTCAGCGAGGCCGGCGACGTCAAGCTGAAGGCCTTCGTGGTCCCGGCCGAGAGCTACTTCCAGAAGTGGGGCCCGACCGAGATGCCGGCCACCCCGACCGCCACCGCGTCGCCCGAGACGTCTCCGACGGAGACGGCGACCGGAGCCGCGGGCCAGCAGGCCTCCGGCTCGGCCACGCCGGGCGCGGACGCCTCGGCGTCGTCCTCGGCGTCCCACGCGGCCGCCGGCCACTGAGCGGCCCGTACGCAGCCGTACAACGCCTGAGGGCGGCCTTCCCGACCGGGGAGGCCGCCCTCAGGCGTTTCGCGGAGCCGTTCTCACTGCGCCGTTCTCACTGCGCCGCAGCGGCCTACGGCTCGAACTTGTAGCCGAGGCCACGCACCGTGACCAGGTAGCGCGGGGCGCCCGGGTCCGGCTCGATCTTGGCGCGCAGGCGCTTCACGTGGACGTCGAGGGTCTTGGTGTCGCCGACGTAGTCCGCGCCCCAGACCCGGTCGATCAGCTGCATCCGGGTCAGGACCCGGCCCGCGTTGCGCAGCAGCATCTCCAGCAGGTCGAACTCCTTGAGGGGCAGGTCGACCTTCGAGCCGGACACCGTGACGACGTGACGGTCCACGTCCATCCGGACCGGGCCCGCCTCCAGGGCCTGCGGGGCGACCTCCTCGGGCTCGCCGCGGCGGCGCAGGACGGCCCGGATGCGGGCGACCAGCTCGCGCGACGAGAACGGCTTGGTGACGTAGTCATCGGCTCCTATTTCCAGGCCGACGACCTTGTCGATCTCGCTGTCCTTGGCCGTGACCATGATCACGGGGACGTTGGAGCGGCCGCGCAGCTGGCGGCAGACCTCGGTGCCGGGCAGGCCCGGCAGCATCAGGTCGAGCAGCACGAGGTCGGCGCCGTTGCGCTCGAACTCGTCCAGGCCGTCGGGGCCGGTGGCCGCGATGGCGACCTCGAAGCCCTCCTTGCGGAGCATGTACGACAGGGCGTCGGAGAAGGACTCCTCGTCCTCTACGACGAGCACTCGGGTCACGGAAGGACCTCCGGGGCGGCAGGAATGGATTCGTATGCGGTTGTGTGGTCGGGCCCGTGTGCGTCGTCATCGTCGCGTACGTTTCCGGGGCCTTCGGTAAGAGCTGTGGCGCGGGTGGCGGCCGCCTCGGGCAGCCGCAGGGTGAAGGTGGAGCCCTGTCCCTCCGAACTCCACACGGTGACCTCCCCGCCGTGCGAGGCGGCCACGTGCTTGACGATGGCCAGGCCGAGGCCGGTGCCACCGGTGGCGCGGGAGCGGGCCGGGTCCACGCGGTAGAAGCGCTCGAAGATGCGCTCCTTGTCCTTGTCGGAGATGCCGATGCCCTGGTCGGTGACGGCCAGCTCGACCAGGTCGCCGCCGGGTGCCGTGACCCGGCGGGCGGCTATCCCCACCCGCGTACGGGCGGGCGAGTAGTTGACCGCGTTCTCGACGAGGTTGCCGAGGGCGGCGGCGAGCTGGCCGCGGTTGCCCCAGACGCTGAGGTCGGCGGTGCCGCCCGCGGCCATCGTGATCTGCTTCGTCGCGGCGGGCTGGCGGCAGCGGTCGATGGCCTCGGCGACGAGCTCGTCGACGCGGACCGGCTCGGCGTCCTCCAGCGGGTCGTCGTTCTGCACCCGGGAGAGGTCGATGAGCTCCTGGACGAGGCTGGTCAGACGGGTCGCCTCGATCTGCATGCGGCCGGCGAAGCGCTCGACGGCCTCGGGGTCGTCGGAGGCGTCCATCACGGCCTCCGAGAGCAGCGAAAGGGCGCCCACCGGGGTCTTCAGCTCATGGCTCACGTTCGCGACGAAGTCGCGGCGGACGGCCTCGATGCGCCGGGCCTCGGTGAGGTCCTCGACGAGCAGCAGCACCAGCCGGGAGCCGAGCGGGGCGACGCGCGCCGACACCGCGAGGGCGTCGCCGCGGCCGGTGCCGCGGCGCGGCAGGTCCAGCTCGACCTGGCGTATCTCGCCGTCGCGCCGGGTGTCGCGGGCCATCTGCAGCATCGGGTCGACCGCGAGCTTGCCGCCGCGGACCAGGCCGAGCGCGTACGCGGCCGAGCTCGCCTTGACCACGCTGTCGGCCTCGTCGAGGACGACGGCGGAGGAGCGGAGCACGGAAAGGACCGTGTCGACGCCGGGCGGAAGGACCGGGTCCGTGTGCAGGGAGGTGCGGGTGGGGCGTTTCTGGTCGCGCTCGCTCCAGCGGAACGCCAGCATGGCGATCACGCCGGTGCACACTCCGGCGATCGCTGCCGCTGCGGCGACCGCCGCGTTCACGTCCATGTCTTCAGGTTATGCGGCTCTGGCAAGTCCTCCACAGCCGTCCGGGTGGCAGCTCGAACACTCGTCGCCCAGAGTTCACCTTGGGTACGGGGGTGGTTCATTTGAGGTGCCGGATCCGGACGCGTACGGGGCCGAACGTGGGACCGTGGGGCTGACCCGGTCCCACGGACAGCATCTGAGAGAGGGCACGTCGTATGCGTGACGCGTACCACGAGGAACTTGACTCGATCGGCGAGGGCCTGGTCGAGATGGCCCGCCTTGTCGGGTCGGCGATCGGGCGCGCCACCACGGCCATGCTCGACGCCGATCTGAAGCTCGCCGAGTCGGTGATCGCGGCCGACCAGAAGGTGGACGATCTCCAGCACGAGCTGGAGGCGCGGGCCATAGCCCTGCTGGCGCGGCAGCAGCCCGTGGCGACCGATCTGCGGATCGTGGTCACGTCGCTGCGGATGAGCGCCGATCTGGAGCGCAGCGGCGACCTGGCCCAGCACGTGGCCAAGCTGGCCCGCCTCCGCTTCCCCGAGCGGGCCGTGCCGCACGACCTGCACGCCACCATCCTGGAGATGGGCCAGCTCGCCCAGCGCCTGATGGCGAAGGCGGCCGAGGTCATCATCACCAAGGACGTCGATCTGGCGATGCAGCTGGAGCAGGACGACGACGAGATGGACCTGCTGCACCGCACGCTCTTCCAGCACCTGATGGACGAGAAGTGGAAGCACGGCATCGAGACGGCCGTCGACGTGACGCTGCTCGGCCGCTACTACGAGCGGTACGCCGACCACGCCGTCGCCGTCGCCAAGCGCGTCGTGTACCTGGTGACGGGCGAGCACGCGGACGACGTGCAGGCCGCGGCCAACGCCGCCGAGGGGGCCTGACCCCCTCCCGTCCAACGCGCGGGGCCCCGCACACCGTGAGGTGTGCGGGGCCCCCGTCGTGCGTCAGCCGCAGCAGCCGCCGCACTGGCAGGGCGCGCCCGACTGGCAGCCGCAGCCGCAGCCCGAGCCGCAGCCGCAGGCTCCGAGCAGCACCAACTCCGGGACGGGACGGCTCACTTCGACGGATGCTTCGGGTGTCTGGTCGGGCCTGGGGGACTCGGCAGCCATGGTTCCCTCCTCGACGGGGCCTCCCTGAACGGAGGTCTCCCCCATTGCATGCCCAGTGGGGTGGGCGCATCAACGGCGCACATGAGCGCGCGAGTTGACTTACGGTGGCGCGATGACTGACGTGATCGTCCTCAACGGCGGCTCCAGCTCCGGCAAGACGAGCATCGCGCGCTCCCTGCAGACGCTGCTCCCGGACATCTGGCTGACCCTCGGCACCGACACGTTCGTGGACGCGATGCCGGCGTCCGGCGCGGACATCGAGTTCGGGGCGGACGGGTCGGTGACCGTGGGGCCGGCCTTCCGGGTGGTGGAGGCGGCGTGGATCGCGGGGGTCGCGGCGATGGCGCGGGCCGGGGCGCGGGTCGTCGTGGACGAGGTGTTCCTGGGCGGCGCGGGCTCGCAGGCGGAGTGGCTCAAGGCGCTGCACGGCCTGGACGTGCTGTGGGTCGGGGTGCGCTGCGACGCGGCGGTGGCGGCGGAGCGGGAGGCCGCCCGCGGCGACCGGGTCGCCGGGATGGCCGCGAAGCAGGCGGAACTGGTGCACGAGGGCGTGACGTACGACCTGGTCGTCGACTCGGCGCGGGGTGACGCGCAGGCGTGCGCCCGGGAGATCGCGGCGCGGGTCACCCCCGGGTGACGGCCTGCCGGGTCACGCCCCCGGGTCCTCCGTCACGGGCAGGCACTCGGCGAGCAGGTCGACGACGTCGCGCCAGGCTCGCCGTGCGTGCCGTGGGTGGTGGCCGACGCCGGGGACCGTGGGGTGGTCGACCGGCGGGTGGTGGAAGGCGTGCAGGGCGCCGCCGTAGACCGTGAGGCGCCAGTCGACGCCCGCGGCCTGCATCTCGGCGGTGAACGCGTCCCGTTGCGCGGGCGCCATGATCGGGTCCTCCGAGCCGACCCCGGCCCACACGGGGCAGCGGATGTGCGCCGCCTCGCCCGGCCGGCCCGTGGTCAGTGCGTTGACCGTGCCGATCGCGCGCAGGCCGGCGCCGTCACGCCCGAGTTCCAGCCCGATGGCGCCGCCGGTGCCGTAGCCGACGGCGGCGATCCGGTCGGGGTCGGTCCGCGGTTCGGTGCGCAGCACGTCGAGCGCGGCACGGCCGATGCCCCGCATCCGGTCGGGATCGGCGAGCAGCGGCAGGCAACGGGCCAGCATCTCCTCCGGGTCGTCCAAGTAGCGTCCGCCGTGGAGGTCGAAGGCCAGCGCCACGTATCCCAGCTCGGCGAGGGCATCGGCCCGGCCGCGCTCGACGTCGCTGAGCCCCGTGCCCTCGGGCCCGACCAGCACCGCGGGCCGACGGCCTCCACCGGCCGGGAGCGCGAGGTGCCCGAGCATCGTCAGACCGTCGGCCGGGTACGCGACCGTCCGCGTCGTGATCGTCGCCTTCGTCGTGATCGTCGTCATGCGTCTCGACCGTAGTGAGCGCGGGGCCCGGTCCGGCCGGTGTTCTGCCGGCGGCAGACAAACCCGGGCCACTCCGCGTGCGGACCTCGCGGCGGGAGGGGCCCGGGACGCGAAAATGCCCCCCATCCGCGCGGTCTGCGCAGGTGGGAGGCATGATCACGAAAGCTACTTCTTCTTGCCCTGGTTCTTGACCGCCTCGATCGCCGCCGCGGCCGCGTCCGGGTCCAGGTACGTGCCGCCCGGGTTCAGCGGCTTGAAGTCGGTGTCCAGCTCGTAGGAGAGCGGGATGCCCGTCGGGATGTTCAGGCCCGCGATGTCGGCGTCGGAGATGCCGTCCAGGTGCTTGACCAGGGCGCGCAGGCTGTTGCCGTGGGCCGCGACCAGGACCGTCCTGCCCGTCAGGAGGTCGGGGACGATGCCGTCGAACCAGTACGGGAGCATGCGGACGACGACGTCCTTGAGGCACTCCGTCTGCGGGCGCAGCTCCGGCGGGAGCGTCGCGTAGCGGGGGTCCTCGAACTGCGAGTACTCGGCGTCGCGGTCGAGCGCCGGCGGCGGGGTGTCGTACGAGCGGCGCCAGAGCATGAACTGCTCCTCGCCGAACTCGGCCAGGGTCTGCGCCTTGTCCTTGCCCTGGAGGGCACCGTAGTGACGCTCGTTCAGGCGCCAGCTGCGGTGGACCGGGATCCAGTGGCGGTCGGCCGACTCCAGCGCGAGCTGCGCCGTGCGGATCGCGCGCTTCTGGAGCGACGTGTGGACCACGTCGGGGAGCAGGCCGGCGTCCTTGAGCAGCTCACCGCCGCGGACCGCCTCCTTCTCGCCCTTCTCGTTCAGGTTGACGTCCACCCAGCCGGTGAACAGGTTCTTCGCGTTCCATTCGCTCTCGCCGTGGCGGAGGAGGATCAGCTTGTACGGTGCGTCGGCCATGGGGCCGAGCCTAATCGACCGGTCTGCTCCCCGCCGATTGACGGTGGCCGTCAACTGATTGGCGCGCGCGTTAACCCGGGTCGTAAGTTACGTAAACCTGCCGCACCACTTACACAGCCCCCGGGGGATGCACCCATGTCAGTCGCCTCGCTCAGACGTGCCGCCAGGGAGTCCGTCGCCGGGCTCCCCCGCGAGTTCTGGTGGCTGTGGACCAGCACCCTCGTGAACCGGCTCGGCGGGTTCGTCCTCACGTTCCTCGCGCTGTACCTGACCGCCGCGCGGGGCTTCTCCGCCGCGTACGCCGGTCTCGTCGCCTCGCTCATCGGGCTCGGCGGCGTCATCGCCTCGATGCTCGGCGGGGTGCTCGCCGACCGGCTCGGGCGGCGGCCCACCCTGCTGGGCGCGCAGCTCGCCACCGCCGCGACCGTCGCCGTCCTCGCCTTCGTGCGCGACCCCGTCGCCATCGCCGCCACCGGCTTCGCGCTGGGCCTCGCCTCGAACGCGTCGCGGCCCGCGATCCAGGCGATGATGGCCGACATCGTGCCCCCGCACGACCGGGTGCGGGCGTTCTCGCTCAACTACTGGGCGATCAACCTGGGGTTCGCGGTCTCCTCCGTCTACGCCGGGTTCCTCGTCGCGCAGAGCTACACCTTCGGCTTCCTCGTCGAGGCCGCGATGACGCTGGCCTGCGCGCTCGTCGTCTTCGTGAAGGTGAAGGAGTCGCGGCCCGAACCGGGCCCGAAGGTCGCCGGGGCGGCCACCGTCACGATGGGCACCGTGCTGCGCGACGGCCGGTTCATGCTCATGGTGGGGCTCTCGTTCCTGGTCGCCGTCGTCTTCACGCAGAGCTCGGTGGGGCTGCCCATCGTCATGGGCGAGAACGGGTTCTCCAGTTCGGACGTGGGGCTGGTCGCCGCCGTGAACGGCGTCGTGATCGTCGCGCTGCAGATCCCGCTGACCCGGTACATCGAGCGGCGGGACCCGGGCCGGCTGCTGACCGTCTCGTCGCTGCTCGTCGGGTACGGCTTCGCGCTCACCGCGTTCGCCGGGTCGCTGGCCGCGTACGCGCTGACCGTCGTGGTGTGGACGCTGGGCGAGATGGTCAACGCGCCCACCCAGTCCGGCCTCGTCGCCCGGCTCGCGCCCGCCGAGGGGCGCGGCCGCTACCAGGGCGTGTACACGACGTCGTGGTCGGCCGCCGCCCTCGTCGCGCCGCTGGGCGGCGGCTGGGTGCTCGACTCGGCGGGCGCCGACTGGCTGTGGGCGGGCTGCGCCGTGCTCGGCACGGTGACCGCGTTCGGGTACTGGGTGCTGATGCGGGGGCTGCCGCAGGAGACCACCGCCGTCCATGAGGCGGTCCCTGAGACCGTCCAGGAAACCGTCCAGGAGGCCGTCCTCGTACGGGAGTCGGGCGCCGCGCCCGAGAACGCCCCGGCGTGACGGGCCCTTCGGGCGGGTACGGGTCCGTACATGTCCGATGTTCCGAGGACCGACGATCCGCCCAGAACGCTGGTGGGCGGTGTCGAGGTCGACGTCCCCAACAGCATTCCGGCGATCCGTGCGGCGCTCCCGGCGAAGCGCCGCACGGAGTTCGACAAGGCCATCAACGCGGCCGGAGTCGACGAGATCCACGCCGTCATGCGGCACTGGATGCTGGAGTCCGTCCCCGACCCGGAGGCCGACGCGATCCTCGCCCGGCTCGCCCGCGACGAGGCGGAGAGGCGGGGCCCGGCTTGAGCCGTCGCCGCAGGCGCAGCCCCTGCCGAATCGCCTACGCCCCGCCCGCCGACGACACCCTCGCCAAGATGGTGAACCCGGACGCGTTCCGCGCCGAGATGGCCCGCACCCTCGCCCACGATCCGTACGGACACGGCTCCAGCTCGGTGGCCGGTGAGCGCGACCGGCGCGAGGCGACCGTCGGCGGGGCGATAGTCCTCTACTACGTCTCCGGGTCCGTGCTCACCGTGACCGTGGTGCGGATGGTCGCGCTCGGCTGACCGGCCGTCCCCAGACGTCCCGTTGGGCGTCGTAGAGGTTGCGCGGGCGCACCGCGTCCGTCGTCCCGTACAGCTCCAGGCGGGAGTTGAGCGCGCCGGTGAAGTCGGGCACGTCGGTCTGGTCGAACTCCCGGACCGTGTTGACGCCGACCGTCGCGCTCCACGGCGCGAGGCCGTCGATCCGCATCAGACCCGCGCGCTCGTTGGTGACCCTGATGTTCCAGTGGGTGAAGCGCGCGCCGAAGAGCGGCCCGGCCGACGCGTCGCCGCCGTGCCTGCCGTTGTTGTTCACCGTGATGTCGGTGCGGACATTGGCGAACGGCATGCCGCGGTGCGAGTCGAAGGTGCCCATCTGCATCGCGCCGCGCGACCAGACGTTGTACGAGGACAGGCCCTCCACGTTAATGCCGTGCAGCTGGGTGCCGGAGGGGGCCGGGACCGTGCGCTGCCGGATCGCGAAGTCCTCGATCAGGTTGTCGTGCGAGCCCTCGCGGCAGAAGTACGGGTGGTGCTCGCCGCGGCCGCCGACCGTGGTGCGGCGCAGCGTCGAGGCGGAGGCGGCGACGAGGCCGAAGCCGTTGTCGACGTTCCACACCGTGACGTCGTCGACCCAGCAGTCGTACGTGCACTGCAGGGTGACGCCGTTGTAGCCCTTGTCGAGGAGGTGCTGCGCCTGCGGCGTCTCGACGGCCTCCAGGGTGAGGCCCGCCACTCCCGCGCCGGTCAGCGCCGTCACGTGCGTGGTGAGGCGCGGGTCCCACTCCGGGCGCACGTCCAGCGGGAGCGGGCGCTCGAAGGTGACCCGGTACCCCTGGACGGAGGCGATGCGCACCGGCCATTCGTAGGGGACGTACGAGGTGAGCTTGGTCTTGTCGTCCCAGTAGTACGCCTCGGGGCCCGGGCCGCCGCCCGCCATGTGCTCCAGGAGCGTGTGGTCCGCGTCGTCGGCGAGGCGGAGCAGGACCAGGTCACCCTTGCGCAGCCGGGACGCGTCGGCGACGGTGACCGACCAGGAGCCCTGGCGGGCCGCGTCGACGGTCGTCAGGGTCTGCCACGCGTCGCGCTTGTTGCCGGTCCAGCCCTCGAACGGCCAGTCCTTGGCGCGGATCGCGTCGGTGAGGGTGCGGAAGCGGTCCTCGGGGCAGAGCCAGATCAGGCCGCCCGCCCAGGACCAGGACGACTTGTCGCCGCCGTAGCGGGAGCCGTAGACGCCGATCAGTTCGGTGAGGTTCCTGGTCGCGTAGAGCTTGGTGCGGGCGCTGCCGGCGCCCTTGAGGACCACGTCGTCGTGCCCGATGTGGATCAGGTCGTCGATCCGGTAGGTGCCCGCGCCGAGGAGCACCGTGCCCCCGCCGGCCCTTCCGGCGGCGGCGAGGGCACGGTTGATCGCGGGGGCGCAGTCGGTCGTGCCGTCGGCGACCGCGCCGTAGGACTCGGCCCGCAGGACGCGGCCGGGGCGGTCGAGGGTGCGGCGGCCCGTGCGGTAGCCGGCCCGGCCGACGTAGGGGATCTGCGGGTGGGCGAACGGGTTCTTGGCGAACTCGCGCCAGATGTCCGGCACTTGGCCCGCGCTCGCGCCCGCGGCGCCCGTCCCGACGCCCGTCACCGCGGCCGCCGCCACGGCGACCGCCCCGCCCAACACACCGCGCCTACTGAGGTCCCGCACCGCTGCCACCCTTCACCGACGTACAGATATATGAACGACGTTCACGTGAGTGCCGGGCGCGAGCATGCCACGGAGACCCCGGGTGCGGAAGGGGTCGCGCGGCAGGGAACGGGCGGTGAACTAGCGGGAGGGCAGCGCTACTTGGCGGGACGCTGGGTCAGATGTGTGAACGCGTCGAGATTGCGCGTGGACTCGCCGCGCGCCACCCGCCACTCGTACTCCTTGCGGATCGCGCTCGCGAAGCCGAGTTCGAGGAGCGTGTTGAAGGCGCCGTCGGCGGCCTCCAGGACCGAGCCGAGGAGGCGGTCGAGCTCGTCGGGCGTGACGGCGGCGAGCGGGAGCTTTCCGGCGAGGTAGACGTCACCGAGCTGGTCGACCGCGTAACTCACCCCGTACAGACGGAGATTGCGCTCCAGGAGCCAGCGGTGCACCCCCGCCTCGTTCTCGTCCGGGTGGCGGATCACGAAGGCGTTCAGGGACAGGCTGTGCTTCCCGACGCGCAGCGAGAGCGTCGTCGAGAGCTTGCGGGTGCCGGGCAGCTTCACGACGTACGAGCCCGGCTCCGGGCTCTCCCACTCCAGCTCGGCGTCCTTGAGCACCGCCTCGACGGTCTCCGCAGCTTTCGGGTGGTCAGCCATGGTGCGAGGGTACGTGACGGCGGTGTTCCTGCATGGCGGCGGTGTAGACGTCGGCCGTGGCGGACGCGGCCGTGCCCCAGCCGAAGGACTGGGCGTGCCGGGCGGCCGCGGCGCCCATGCCGTCCACCAGGTGGGGGTGGTCGGCGAACTCGCGCAGCACGCGCGCGTAGCGGGCCGGCTCGTGGCCGTCGACCAGGAAGCCGGTCTCCTCGTCGCGCACCGCCACGGGCAGGCCGCCCACGGCGGCGGCGAGGACCGGGGTGCCCGCGGCCTGTGCCTCTATGGCCACCAGGCCGAACGACTCGCTGTAGGACGGCATCACCAGCAGGGACGCGGCCCGGAACCAGTCGGCGAGCTGGTCCTGGCCGACCGGCGGGTGGAACCGCACGACGTCCGAGATGCCCAGCTGGGCGGCGAGCTTCTGCAGCGCGGCGGGCTTGGCTAGGCCGCTGCCGCTGGGACCGCCGACCACCGGCACGAGGATGCGCGAGCGCAGCTCGGGCCGCTCGTCGAGCAGCACGGCGACGGCCTTGAGCAGGATGTCCGGCGCCTTGAGCGGCTGGATGCGGCCCGCGAAAAGCGGTATCAGCGCGTCCTGCGGCAGCCCGAGGCGGGCGCGCGCGGCGGCCCGCCCGTCGCCGGGCGTGAAGCGCTCCAAGTTGACCCCGGGGTGCACGACGGCGACCTTGCCGGGCTCGGCCTCGTAGTGCCGGACGAGCTCGTCGGCCTCCTCCGCCGTGTTGGCGATGAGGCGGTCGGCGGCGCGCACGATCTGGGTCTCGCCGATGACGCGGGCGGCCGGCTCCGGGGTGTCGCCCTCGGCGAGCGAGGCGTTCTTGACCTTGGCCATGGTGTGCATGGCGTGCACGAGCGGGACGCCCCAGCGCTCGGCGGCCAGCCAGCCGACGTGCCCGGAGAGCCAGTAGTGCGAGTGGACCAGGTCGTAGTAGCCGGGCCGGTGGCCCGCCCACGCCTGCATGACGCCGTGCGTGAAGGCGCACAGCTGGGCGGGGAGGTCCTCCTTGGCCAGGCCCTCGTAGGGGCCCGCGTCCACGTGCCGCACGAGGACGCCGGGCGCGAGCTCGACCTCCGGCGGCAGCCCGCCGGTGGTGGCCCGCGTGAAGATCTCCACCTCGACGTTGATCGAGGCCAGGCGCCTGGCCAGCTCCACGATGTAGACGTTCATGCCGCCCGCGTCGCCCGTGCCGGGCTGGTGCAGCGGCGAGGTGTGCACGCTGAGCATCGCCACCCTGCGGGGCCTGCGCTGCGCCCCGGGGAACCTCAGCCGGGCCGGAGCCGCCCCGGAACGGCGGAACCTGGTCACGTACTGGCTCACGTGGCGGGCCCTCCTCGGTCGGGCTTACTGCGGGTGCTGCGGGCACGGCTCAGCGAGGGCAGAGGCCCTCGTCCAAGGGCGGCAACGCCGGAGCGCTCCCCTCCATTTCCACTTTGCCGAATCATTACCGTAAAGGGCTCAACCAAAGCCCTCCCCGCGCAGCGCATACCCTCGTAGCCATGAGCCCGCGTTCCCCGTCCCGCCCCGTGGGAACCGTGACGCGCGGCACCACCAACCCCAACCGGCTGCGCCGCATGGACCGCTGGATCGCGGGCGCGCACGGCGCCGCCCTGCGCCGCGCCGCGGACCCGGTGGCCGTCGACCTCGGCTACGGAGCGGCGCCCTGGACCGCCGTGGAGCTGCTGGCCCGGCTGCGCGGGGCCGCGCCGCACGCGCGCGTGGTCGGCATCGAGATCGAGCCGGCCCGGGTCGCGGCCGCGAAGCCGTACGAGCGGGACGGGCTCACCTTCCGGCACGGCGGCTTCGAGCTGCCCCTGGAGACCGCGCCGACGCTGATCCGCGCCGCGAACGTGCTGCGCCAGTACGACGAGGAGCAGGTCGCCGCGGTGTGGGAGCTGCTGTGCGGGCGGCTGGCGCCCGACGGGCTCCTGGTGGAGGGCACCTGTGACGAGATCGGGCGGCGGCACGTCTGGGTCGCGCTCGGCCCCGAAGGACCGCGGACGGTGACGTTCGCGACCCGGCTCGGCTCCCTGCACACCCCGTCCGACCTGGCCGAGCGGCTGCCCAAGGCGCTGATCCACCGCAACGTGCCGGGCGAGCCGGTGCACGCGTTCCTGCGCGACTTCGACCGGGCCTGGGCGGCGGCCGCGCCCTACGCCTCGTACGGCGCGCGGCAGCGCTGGATCCGGGCGGTGCGGGACCTGACGGCGCACTGGCCGGTGGTGGACGGGCCCGGCCGGTGGCGGCAGGGCGAAGTGACCGTGGCGTGGGGGGCGTTGGCGCCTCGCGGGGCCTGAGCGAATCCGAGGGAACGATCTCCGCGCTCCGTTCGTCACACCGTGCGGGGTCTGTCGTATTTGGCGCGCTCGTGGCACCATCCCCGGAGCGCACGCAAGTTACTGACGGTAAATCAGATTCGGGTCCTTGGTTGTCTCGGCTGTGGGGGCGGAGCGGATGAGCAAGCGGAGTACGACGACGATGGCGGCCGTGGCGCTGGTCTGCGCCCTGACCGTCCTGACGGCGCCGGGTGCGGCGTACGCGGCACCGACTCCCCCGCCCTCCCCCTCCGGGCCGTCCGGGACGCCGGCAACGCCCGGCGGCACCAAGGACCTTGAGGCCGTCCGCGCGAAGATCGACGGGCTGTACCACGACGCGGCGGTCGCCACGGACGCGTACAACGCGGCGGAGGAGAAGGCCGACAAGCAGTCCGTCGAGATCGTGCACCTCGCGCAGAAGATCGCCGCGGGCCAGCAGCGCCTGGAGCGCCTGGAGAAGAACGCGGGCGCGGCGGCCCGCGAGCAGTACCGCACCGGCGGCATCCCGCGCGAGGCCCAGTTCATGCTCTCCGGCGACCCCCAGCAGTTCCTCGACAACGCGGGCCGGGCCTACCAGGGCCAGCAGGCCACGAAGAACCTCGTGTCCCAGCTGACCAGGACCCAGAAGGACCTCGCCGACTACGCGGCGGACGCCTCCGCCAAGTGGAAGGAGCTGGAGGAGGGCCGCAAGAAGAAGGCCGCCGCGCAGAAGAAGATCGAGAAGCAGATCAAGGCCGCGCAGAAGATCGAGAGCCGGCTGGAGAAGGAAGAGCGCGAGCGACTGCGCAAGCTGGAGGAGGAGGCCGAGCAGAAGGCGCAGACGGCCTGGCTCTCCTCGGGCGTCCTCAAGGAGATCAACGGCAGGGCGACGAAGGCCGGCAAGGCGGCCGTCCGGTTCGCCACCGCCCAGATAGGCAAGCCGTACGTGTGGGGCGCCGAGGGCCCGAAGTCCTACGACTGCTCGGGGCTCACCTCACAGGCGTGGGCGGCGGCCGGCCGGCCGATCCCGCGGACGTCGCAGGAGCAGTGGAAGCGGCTGAAGCGCATCGACATCAAGGACATACGCCCCGGCGACCTGATCATTTACCACGACGACGCCTCCCATGTCGGGATGTACGTCGGGGACGGCGCGATCATCCACGCCCCGCGGCCGGGGCGGTCGGTGACGGTCGCGGGTGCCGGTTCCATGGCGATCCTCGGAGTGGTCCGGCCCGACGCGTGAGCCGGGTCGGCAGGGCAGCCGCGGTGACCTGCACCACGTGACGGGGCGCACCCGGGCGGCTGCGGTTCCGGCGCCCCGGCGTGATGTTCGTCATCCCGCCGGAGCCCGCCGACGCCCGCAACCTGCCCAATTCCGGTACCGGTTGCGGCATATGACACTGGCGGTTTGCCGCTCGCCATTCCGTTCGAGCCTCGGGTACCGCTAAGGTCCCCGTCGGTGGTTCGAGGACCTTCGTCCCACCGCGCCCTCGGGGGGAGGGAAGGAAACCCAAGCGATGCCCGTACCCGTACCGCGGCAGAGAGCGATCCCGGCCGTGGAAGGTGGTCAGGCTCACGCTGCGCCGACGCCAGCGACTCCACTGTCGGCCGGTCTGCCCAGGCAGAAGACAGCCCACGACACGACCGGGACCACCGACCGCACCGACCACTTCGACAGGACGGACAGGACCGACACCACGGACAGCGCCGGCACCAGCGACGAGCACCACGACAACCGGCTCGACGACAGGCACGACGCCCGGCACGATGGCCAGGACGACACCGGCAGCGGCACCGCCGGCCCGTCCACCGGCCTGACGCTCCTGGTGATCGAGGACGACCCGGCCGGGTCCCTCAGCGTCCCGGAGATGCCCGACGCCGCCGGCAAGCCCGTCCGCGTGCGCACCGCCCGCAACCTCACCGAGGCCGAGCGGCTGCTCACCGACGACGTCAACTGCATCCTGCTGGACCTCGCGCTGCCCCGCGCCAAGGCCGACGAGGACGAGCTGGAGACCCTCCGGCACGTGCTGCGGCTCGCGCCCCGGCACGCCGTCCTGGCCCTGACCACGTCCGGCGACGCCGAGCGCGGCGCCGAGGCGGTGCGCGTGGGCGCCCAGGACTACCTGCTCCGGGACGAGCTGGACGCGCGCCTACTCGGCCGCGCCGTCCGCTACGCCGTGGAGCGCAAGCGCGCCGACGTGGCCCAGCGCAAGCTGACCGAGTCCCGCATCCGCGCCCAGGAGAACGTCCGCCTGGAGCGTGGTCTGCTGCCGACGCCGCTGCTCGACGGTTCCCCGCTGCGCTTCGCGGCGAGCTACCGCCCCGGCCGCTCCCGGGCCCTGCTCGGCGGCGACTTCTACGACACGGTGCGCACCCCCGACGGCACGGTCCACGCGATGATCGGCGACGTCTGCGGGCACGGCCCGGACGCCGCGGCGCTCGGGGTGCAACTGCGCATCGCCTGGCGTGCGTTGACGTTCGCGGGGCTGTGCGGCGACGAGCTGCTCAGCACGCTCCAGCAGGTCCTGGAGCACGAGCGGTCCGACGACGAGATCTTCGCGACGCTGTGCACGGTGGACATCTCGCCGGACGGCCGCCGCGCCGGCCTGTGCCTGGCGGGCCACCCGTCCCCGCTGATCAGCAGCCCCGGCCGGGCCGCGACGCTGCTCCCGTACGAGAACAGCGGGCCGGCCCTCGGACTGCTGCCGCGGGCCCGATGGCCGCGGATGCAGGTGGAGTTGGGCGCGTCGTGGAGCCTGATGCTCTACACGGACGGCCTGATCGAGGGCCGGATCGGCCAGGGCAACCAGCGCCTCGGCCAGGAAGGCATGGTGGAGCTGATCCGCCGCCAGCGCGATCAGGGGCTGGGCGGCGAGGAACTCCTGGAGGCGGCCATGAACGAGGTCCGCGACCTGAACGGCGGCGACCTGACGGACGACGTCGCGGTCCTGCTCCTGGACCGGCACGTGGACCGCTGACGCGGCCCGGGAGGGGACCGGGCCGGGGCCGGGTCAGCGCCCGCCGTTGTACGGCCCGTACGGGCCGTCGCTGCTGGAACCGCCCCTGCGGCCCCCGCCGCCGGTGATCTGCCGGACGGCGGGCCGCACGTCCACCATGTACACGATGGTCGCGACGAGCCCGATGATCGGCAGGAACGACAGGATCGGGAACAGCAGGTTCACGACGAAGGCGATGCCGAGGATGATCAGCCAGAACGGCTTGGTCTTCTTGTCGGCCGCGCGGTAGGCGTCCTCGCGGCGGATCGCCGCGTCGATGAAGGCGAAGCCGCTGAAGACGATCAACGCCATGCTCAGCAGCCACATGAGATTGGCGAACCCCTGCATCAGCACAACGCCACCACCAGAATCGACTTTCCCTAACGGCCCGGACCGGCCGGACGGACTGCGGTCACCGTACCCGCCCAACGAGCCGGACACTCCACAAGTGCCCGGCTCGTCATCGCACCGTCTCCGCCCGGCCTACTTGGCGGGCGGCGTGGAGCCGGGGCTCGTCTTCTTCGCCGTCGTCTTCTTGGCGGCGGGCTTCTTGGCGGCGGCCTTCTTCGCGGGCGCGGACGTCTCGGCGGCGGCCGCAGTGCCCTCCGCGCCCTCAGCGCCCTGCGTGCTCTTGTCCTGCGGCTCCGGCTCGACGGCCACGGCGATCTCGGTGATCTCCTCGGCGGCCTCGCCGCGCCAGTGCTTCACGGCCTCCTCGCCGTGCTCGGCGACCTTCTCGTAGGTCTCGCGCGCCTTCACGGCGGCCTCGGCGGCCAGGCCGACGCCGCGCAGCGCGAGGTCCTGGGCGGTCTCGCCGAACTTCTTCAGATCGGAGTCGAGGACGGCGACGAACTCGTTCACCTTCGCCGCGATGGTGGCCTGGGCCTCCTTCGCGCGAGCGGTCGCCTTCTCCTGGACGTCCTTGGGGTCGGTGTCGCGTACGGCCTCGAAGCGCGCGGGCGCCTCGGCCCGCAGCTGCTCGACGAGCCCCGGCACCTTCTTGGCCTGCTGGAACGCCAACTCGGCGGTGCCGGCGGCGAAGTAGAGCGGGGTCGGGTCGCTGAGGGTCTTGCGCAGGTCGTCCTTGATGGCCATGGCGTGGTCCTCCCGGATCACATCAACTGCTGCTTGAGGGCTCGGCATCGCCACCGGCCTCTTCGGCTGTCTTGTCGGTCCCGGTCCCGTTCTCCTTGCGGAAGGACTCGTAGATCTGCAACAGGACTTGCTTCTGGCGCTCGTTGAGCGAGGGGTCGGCGAGGATCACCGCACGGGTCTCCACCTCGTCCCGCTCCCGCTCCGCGTCGAGGATCCCGGCGCGCACGTACAGCGTCTCGGCGGAGATCCGCAGCGCCTTGGCGACCTGCTGCAGCACCTCCGCGCTCGGCTTGCGCAGCCCGCGCTCGATCTGACTCAGATACGGATTGGACACCCCGGCCGCGTCGGCGAGCTGCCGAAGCGACAGCTGCGCGGTGCGACGCTGCTCGCGCAGGTACTCGCCGAGGCTTCCGACGTTGAGCGATGCCATGTACCGATGGTGCCGCACCCGCGCTAACTTTTGCAAGCAACTGCTTGCAAAAGTGTTCCAGGCCACGTGGCGGGCGCGCGGCCCGCTCCGGGAATCCCGTGCGGCACCACCGGGTTGCCCGCAGGGAGATCCGTACACCGAGGGAACGGGAACCACGCGGTACAGGGAATTCCCATGGCGTCACCGGGTGTGCAGCCCGAACCCCGGCGCGGCGTCGGTCCCGTGGCCCGGCTTCAGCTGGAGCGTGTCGTCGTAGTCGCCGCCGCGCTCCGGCCGGTACGGGATCGGCTCGGCCGTGGCGATGCCGGTCAGGCGGTCCCGGTACGCGTCGGCCAGTCCGGCGAAGCGTTCCGCGGTCAGGTCGACGGCCCGGTGGGCGACGAACGGCTCCAGCACGTCGAACCCGGTGAACCACAGCACCCCGTGGTTGAGGGGGAACAGCAGGTCCTCGATGGACCCGTTCACACCGCGCCCGGTGTAGTTGCTGCCCCGGCCGCCCGTGGTGGTGACCACCATGGCGCGCTTCCCGGCGAACGGCCCGGCGCCGTAGCGCGGCACCCCGGGCCCGTAGGCGAAGTCGAAGGTGAACACCCGGTCGATCCAGCCCTTGAGGATCGCCGGCATCGTGAACCACCAGAGCGGATAGTGCAGGATCACCAGGTCGGCGTCCCTGAGCTTGCGCTGCTCGGCGCGGATGTCCGCGCCGAGCCGGTCGGAGGTGTACGCCGCGCCGGAGGCGCGCATGAAGTCCGGTCCCGTGATGCCGTCGAAGTCGCCGTAGTCGGCCTCCGACTTCCACTTCATGGCGTACAGGTCGCTGACCACGACCTCGTGGCCCTGGTCGCGCAGCGTCCGCACGGCGACGTCCTTGAGGGAACCGGTCAGCGAGTTCGGGTCGGGGTGCGCGTGGACGATGAGTACGTTCATGCCGCCGATCCTGGGTCCGCGCCCCGGCCGGAACCAGAGACCGGGGTGTCCACCGGATCCCGGTTCCTGGGTCTGGCAGGGCCCCCTTCGCCGCTGCCCGCGCGGCCGGCCGGTCCGCATACTGGGGGCATGGACGATCTCGGTGACCTCGGCGCCTTCCTGCAGTCCCGCCGGGCGCGGGTGGAGCCGGCCTCGGTCGGCGTCACCGTCGGCGCCCGCCGCCGGGTGCCCGGGCTGCGCCGCGAGGAGCTGGCGCAGCTGGCCGGGGTGAGCGTCGACTACTACACGCGCCTCGAACAGGGGCGGGCCACCCAGCCGTCGGAGCAGGTCCTCGACGCGCTGTCGCGGGCGCTGCGGCTCGACGACGCGGCGCGCGGCCATCTGCACCGGCTGGCCCGGCTGCGCCACCACCGGCCGCCGCCGTCCCACTACCCCACCGAGATCCGGCCCCAGCTGCGCCAGGTGCTCGCCGCCCTGCACGCGTTCCCCGCGCTGGTCCTCAACCACCGGATGGACGTGGTGGCGTACAACCGGCCCGCCGGGCTGCTCTACGGGGACCTGGACAGGGTGCCGGCGGCCGAGCGCAATCTGGCCCGGGCGGTCTTCCTGGACGGCGGGCGCGGACACGTCTACGTCGACCTGGACGCGTGCAGGGCCGACACCGTGTCCCACCTGCGGCACGCGGCGGGTGAGTTCGCCGGCGATCCGGAGCTGGCCGCGCTCATCGGTGAACTGTCCATCGGCAGCCGCCGGTTCAGCGAACTGTGGGGCGCGGCCGACGTCGGCGTGCGCAGCCACGGGCCGAAGCGCTTCCGGCACCCGATGATCGGCGAGATCACCCTGCACCAGGAGCGCTTCGTGCTGCCCGACGGCTCGGGCCAGGAGCTGCTCACCCTGACCGCCGAACCGGGCGGCACCGACGAGGACAACCTGCGGCTGCTCGCCAACCTCGACGCGTAGCGACGACGGGTCGAGCCGTTCGGCCCACGACCATGGCGCACGTCACAGGAACTCCGCCACGACGGCGGAGAGGTAATGGCTGTGAGGGACACAGAGAACGATCTGCGGCTGCGCGTGCGCGCCGGTGAGCGCGAGGCGTTCGCCGAGCTGTACGAGCAGTGCGCCGCCTCCGTCCATCAGCACGCCCTGTGGCTCACCGGCGACCGGACGACGGCCGAGGACGTCATGTCGGAGAGCTTCCTGGCGGCCTGGCGGGGACGGGAACGACTGCACGAGGAAGGGGGATCCCTGCTGCCCTGGCTGCTGGGGATCGCCACGCACAAGGCGGAGAACGTCCGGCGGGGGCTGCGCCGCCGCCACGCGTTCCTCGCCCGGCAGCGGCAGCAGCCCGTGGTCGCGGACTTCGCGCCCGAGGTCGCCGCGCGCCTCGACGACGCCCGGCGGCTGCGGGCCGTGCAGGGCGCGCTGGACCGGCTCCGACGGCACGAGCGGGAAGTGCTGACGCTGTGCGTGTGGTCGGGGCTCGACTACCAGCAGACCGCGGAGGCGCTCGGCGTCCCCGTCGGCACCGTGCGGTCGCGGCTGTCGCGCGCCCGCGCGAAGCTCGCCCGACTGGCGAGCGAGGCGGCGGACGCGGGGGCGACGGATACGGGAACGACGGATACGGGGGCGGCGGACGCGGAGGCGGCGGATACGGGAGCGGCGGCGCCCGGCGGCAGTGGTGCGCGCCCGACGGAACCGCGCACCGCTCGCGGAGAGATGACCGGTGGGACCGCGATCGCGGCCCTGCCCGTGCGGGAGGAGACGGCATGACCGAGCACGACACCGACGTCGAGGAGATCGCCCGGCTGCTGCCGGCCCCCGACCGGTCCGGCCTCCCCCACGAGCGCCACCTCCACCACAAGGAACAGCTGATGCGACGCATCGACAGCGACCGGCCCGCCACCGGACGCCCCGCCCGCCCGCGCCCCGCCCGCCGCGGGCCCGCCTTCCTGCGCCCGGCCCTCCTGGTCCCGGCCGCGGCCCTCGCCCTGGGCGGGATCCTCGCCACCGGCATCGCCCTCACCGGCACCGAAACCGACTCCGGCCCCGGAACCGGCGGCCGGGCCACCCCTGCCGTGCGCCCGGCCGCGGCGCTCCTCGACCAGATCTCCGACGCGGCGGGCCGCGGCACCGAACTGCACGTCCGCGCCGACCAGTTCGCCTACACCCGGGCCAAGGTCCGCGGGGCGGATCTGACCAGCGGCAAGGCGGTGGTGGGCCCGCTGGAGGAGCGGGAGACGTGGATCTCGCAGCAGCCGGGCCCGCTGCACAAGCTGGGGGTCGCCAGGGCCGACGGCGAGACGCTCCCCCTCAACGCCGAACTCGGCGACACCGACGGCACCCCGGCCGGCTTCAACCGCCCCACGTACGACTGGCTCGCGTCCCTGCCCACCGACCCGGACGCACTCCTCGACCACCTCTACGCCGAGCTGCCGAAGACCAAGGGCGAGGAGCGCGACCAGGCGGTCTTCGACTGGATCGGCGGCACGGTCGGCGAGGTGATGCCGCCCCGGACGGCCGCGGCGCTGTACCGGGCGGCGGCCCGCATCCCCGGCGTCACCAAGGCGCCCGGCGCGCGCGACGTGACCGGCCGGCGCGGGGTGGGGATCGCCCGCGAGGACACGACGTTCGGCACCCGTACGGAGTGGGTCTTCGACGAGCGGGACCTGACGTTCCTCGGCGACCGCAGCTACCTCGTCAGGAACACCGAGTACGGCACGGCGGGGACGCTCATGTCCGGTACGGCGGTGCTCGACCACGCGCTCGTCGACGAGGCGGGCGAGGAGCCGGCGACCGCCCGGGAGAGCTGAGCTCAGCGGCCGACCGACCGTACGTCGGGCCACGCCACGCGCAGCTTGCGCGGCGCCCCGTTCAGCCACTGCGGCACTCCGCCCGGCGGTTCGATCGGGGCGGTCTCGACGACGGTGCCGCCCATCGCGCGGTAGAAGCGGCGGGCCGCCTCGTTCTGCTCCTGCACCCACAGGTACAGGGCGGGTCCCGCCGCCCGTTCGGCGACGGCCGCGGCGGCCCGGCCGAGCAGGACGGTGCCGGTCCCGCCGCGCCTGCGGTCGTTCGTGACGTGCAGGTTGTCGACGAGGCTGCCCCAGCGCCCGTCGTGGTCGAGCACCACGTGCACGAAGCCGACGAGCCCGGCCGCGTCCTCCGCGAGCACGGTCACCCCGTGCGCCGGATCCGCGCCGAGCCGCGCCGTCCACACCGCCCGCCGGTCGGCGACGACGTCGCCGTCGAGGAACGCGTCGGCGTACGCGCCCCGGTAGTGCCGTCGCCAGCTGTCCGCGTGCAGCAGGGCGACGGCCTCGGAGTCGGCGGGTCCTGCAGGGCGCAGGTGCAGGTGCGGGTGCGGGTGCGAGTGCGGGGCGGTCATGCCCGGCAGGGTAGGAACCGGACCGGGCCAGGGTCCACCGGATTCTCCTTCGCCGTCCGCCTCCACCGCCTCTACCGCCTCTACCGCCTCCACTGCCTCCACCTCGGTCACGCGACGTCGAGCGCGGTGCCGTAGAGCCGCGTCACCTTGATCCGGATGACGACGCGCCGCTCGGCGACGGCTTCGGCGAGGAACGCGTCCTCGGCGCCCTCGTCGACGAACTCCCGCGCCATGTCCAGCAGTTCACGCCCGACCGCGTCCCCCGCCTCGACCGTCGGCGCGGTCACCTCCGCCTCGCCCTCGGCGACGGCGAAGGCCCAGTCGTCGCGCCGGACGTGCAGCGCGGCGTGCGGATCGGCCCGGAACTGGCGGGGTTTGAGGCGGTCCTCGGTCGTGGAGATCCGCAGGGTGCGGTCGCCCTGGCTCCAGTGGTAGAGGACGGTCGACAGATGCGGGTGTCCGGTGGCGCGCACGCTGGCGAGCACGCCGAACTTCCCTTCCTTGAGAATCTGTTGGAGTTCCTGCTCGCTGAGGGAGCGGGGTGCGGGACCGGCCATGACGGCCTCCTTCGGTCGAGGTTCGGGAGAGTGGTCCGCGGTACGGGGATCGGGCCGCGGTACGGGGGTCAGGCCGCGGTCACGGTGGTGGCGGGCGCCTCACGGGTCGGCTGCGGAGTCGGTGCGGCGGGCCGGCGCAGCACGAACAGCGCGACCAGGAAGGCGGCGCCGATCAGCCCGGACCCGACGGCGAACGCCAGCCGGTAGCCGCCGGTGAGCGCGGCGGCCGGTGAACTCCCGCTGCCCGCGAGGGAGTCGGCGCGGGACGCGGCGAGCGTCGAGAGGACGGCGACGCCGAGCGCCATGCCGATCTGCTGGGTGGTGTTGAACAGGCCGGAGGCGAGCCCCGCGTCCTCCTCGCTCGCCGCGGACATCCCGAGTCCGGCGAGCGCGGGGAGCACGAGCCCGCCGCCGGACACCAGCAGCATCACGGGCAGCAGGTCGGGCACGTAGGCGCCCTGCACGGGCACCCGGGCGAGATAGCCGAGGGCGCCGGCGAGCAGGACGAGCCCGGCGAGCAGCACCCGCCGCTCGCCGAACCGGGCGGCGAGCCGGGCCGAGGCGCCGAGCGAGACCGCGCCGATCATGACGGCGGCGGGCAGCATCGCGAGGCCGGTCTCCAGGGCCCCGTAGCCGAGCACCTGCTGCATGTAGAGCGCGGCGAGCACCTGGAAGGCGAACATCGCGGCGAGGGTGAGGATCTGGGTGACGTTGGCGCCGACGACGGCGCGGGAGCGCAGGATGCGCAGCGGCATCAGCGGGGTACGGGCGCGGGCCTGCCGCACGACGAACGCGGCGACGAGGGCGAGCCCGGCCACGATCGTTCCGGCCGCCTGCCACGAACCCACGCCGTGCGCCTCGATG
Organism: Streptomyces sp. KL116D; assembly: GCF_030766975.1. Taxonomy (NCBI): domain Bacteria; kingdom Bacillati; phylum Actinomycetota; class Actinomycetes; order Kitasatosporales; family Streptomycetaceae; genus Streptomyces; species Streptomyces sp. KL116D. The sequence goes on from NZ_JASERH010000013.1 coordinate 78,150, forward strand.
CTGACGACTCCGTAGATGCCGAGCATCAGCCCGGCGGTGATCAGCAGCGCGCCCCAGGCGTCGGCCCCGGCGCGCAGTCCGAGCCCGCGGTCGGCGGGGAGCGCGGGGAGCGCGAGCGCGAGGACGGCGGCGCCGATCGGCAGGTTGATGAAGAAGATCCAGTGCCAGTCGAGGACGTCGGTGAGGACGCCGCCGAGGACCTGTCCGATCGAGGCGCCGGCGGCGCCGGTGAAGCTGAACACGCCGATGGCTCGGGCTCGTTCGCGCGGGTCGGTGAAGAGCGTGACGAGGATGCCGAGTCCGACGGCGGCGGCCATCGCGCTGCCGACGCCCTGTAGGAAACGTGCGGCGAGCAGCACGGCCGGGCTGCCGGCGAGCCCGGCGAGCAGCGACGCGGCGGTGAAGACGCCGGTGCCCGCGAGGAACATCCGCTTGCGGCCGAGCAGGTCACCGAGCCGGCCGGCGAGCAGCAGCAGGCTTCCGAAGGCGATGAGGTAGGCGTTCACGACCCAACTCAGGCCGGTCGGCGTGAAGTCGAGGTCGCTCTGCATGGCGGGCAGCGCGACGGTGACGATGGAGCCGTCGAGAATGATCATGAGGGTGCCGGCGGCGATGACGCCGAGGGCGAGCCAGCGGGAGCGGGCGGGCCCTCCGGGCCGTGCGGGTGTGGCGGGCGTGGCGGACATGGCGGAGCCCTTCGGTCGGGGTCGGTCGACCGCCCCTGCCGGGCGGTGACGACGGAGTGACCGTAGCAGATGGTTTCGTTGCATACTATATCTCTCGGAACGACTTATGGACTACCCTGGTCCCATGACCGCCATGACGCCCGCCCCCACCCGGACCAGGCCCGACCTCTCGTACCTCCTGGACCACACGAGCCACGTACTGCGCAGCCGGATGGCCGCGGCGCTCGCCGAGATCGGGCTGACGGCGCGGATGCACTGCGTGCTGGTGCACGCGCTGGAGGAGGAGCGCACGCAGAACCAACTGGCCGAGATCGGCGACATGGACAAGACGACGATGGTCGTCACGGTCGACGCCCTGGAGAAGGCGGGGCTCGCGGAGCGGCAGCCGTCGAGCACGGACCGGCGGGCGCGGATCATCGCGGTGACGGAGGAGGGGGCGCGGACGGCCGCGCGCAGCCAGGAGATCGTGGACCGGGTCCACGAGGAGGCCCTGGCGGCGTTCCCTCCGGGTGACCGGGAGACGTTCCTGCGCCTGATGACTCACTTGGCAGAGGGCCACCTGAGCGAGCCCCTGCCGGGGCCGGCGGGCGTTCGGCGAGCGCGGCAACGGGGTTGACCGAACGGTTCTTCGGCTGCGGGTAGGTGGGCAAGATACCGACCGCGTCTGCCGAGTCGGGCATTCGTCGCCGACCAACGGCCGGTGGGGCTTCTCGCGCAGTTCCCCGCGCCCCCGAGATGCGCGCCCTTCGGGCGGCATCTCCCCGGCGGGGGAAGGCTGCGCGCAGCGCATGCCTTTCAGGGGCGCGGGGAACTGCGCGAGAAGCCCCACCTGCCCGCGGTCGGCTAACGGGCGGGCGCGGCCACGGCGCGAAGCCGTGCTTCTAGGGGCGCGGGGAACTGCGCGAGAAGCCCCACCTGCCCGCGGTCGGCTGACGGGCGGGCGGAGTTACGGGGGGAACGGGAGATCGCGGGCGTGGATCACGTCGAGGCGGGACACGGCCCGGGTCAGCACCACGTACAACCGCTCGAGCCCCCGCCCCACCTCCCCCTCCACGATGGCGACGGGCTCCACCACCACCACGTGGTCGTACTCCAACCCCTTGGCGACCCGAGCCGAAAGCACCGTCACCCGCGCCCCCAACTCCTCCACCCCCGCCACACCGACCCCCGCCGCGCGCAGAGCGCCCCGTACCCGCTCGACGTCCCCCTCCGCCGCGATCACCCCCACGGACCCCTCGTACGCGAGAGCCCGCCGCACCGCCCCCACGGCCCCGCTCACCACGTCCGCCACCCGTTCCACCACCAGCTCACCGTCCGACCGCAGCGACCGCGCCGCGGGCACGTCGACGTCGATGAGCTCCAGGACGCGGTTGGCCGGTGCGAGGACCGCCGCCGGCACCCGGAACCCGGTCGTCAGCGGCACCACCCGCGCCTCAGGTTTCCCCAGGTGAGCGAGGAGCTCGCCCCAACTCCGCGCGGCCCAGGGCGTGGTGCCCTGCGCCAGGTCGCCGAGCACGGTGAGCGATCCGAAGACGGCGCGCCGCGCGATGGCCCTGGCCTGCATCGGTGACAGGTCCTGCGCCTCGTCGACGACGATGTGCCCGTACCCCTCGGGGTGTTCGAGCAGCCCCGCGATCTCGTCGAGCAGGACGAGATCGGCGGCGGACCACCGGGCGGACTTGTACGAACGCGCGGGCTTGTCCCACACCAGCGCCTTCTGCTCCTCACCCGCCAGCACCCCGTCCGCCGCCGCCCTCAACTCCGCGCCTCCGAGCAGCAGTCGGTACAACACCTCTTCCGCACGCACCTTGGGCCACACCGCGTCCACGTACGCCCGCATCGGCCGCGACCGCTCCATCCGCTGCTGCCAGGCCCGGTTCACGGTCCCGCCCCGCCGCTCCGCCTGCTCCTGGAGCGCCCGCACGGCCCGGCTGCGGACGCGTTCGCGCCCCACGAGGTACGGCAGGTCCTCCTCCCGCACCTGCTCGACGATCCGCACCAGGTTCTCGGCCGGCAGCCGCCACCAGGCCCCCTCGTCCTTCACGGCGAGCGAGTCGGTGACGGCCCGCGCCGACACCCGCGCGTACAGCGCGCGCCGCAGCACCCGCGCCATGCGCGGATCGTGCTTGACGACGGCCGCGGCCTCCTCGTCGTTGCCCCGCACCTCCCCGCGCGCCACGAGGTCCTCGACGGTGGACTGCCGCACCCCGTTCTCGCCGAGGGCGGGCAGCACTGCGGAGATGTACGACAGGAAGGTCCGGTTGGGGCCGAGGACCAGCAGGCCGCCGCGCTGGATGCGCTGCGGGAACGTGTAGAGGAGGTACGCGGCCCGGTGCAGCCCCACGGCGGTCTTGCCGGTGCCGGGCGCGCCCTGCACGCAGATCGACGTGCCGACGGAGGCGCGTACGAGATCGTCCTGTTCGGGCTGGATGGTGGCGGCGATGTCGCGCATGGGCCCGACGCGCGGCCGCTCGATCTCGCCGGCCAGGATCCGGCTGGCCCCGGCCGCCTCGCCCGCCCCGAGCCGCTCGTCCTCCATGCCGGTCAGATCGGCGGAGTCGCCGACGCTGCCGGGCGCCCAGCCGAACCGGCGCCGCACGTCCACACCCTGTGGATCGCTCGCGCTCGCCTGGTAGAACGCCCGCGAGACCGGCGCCCGCCAGTCCACGACGAGCGGCGGCACGGCCGGGTGATCACTGATCCGCAGCCGCCCGATGTAGTACCGCTGACCGGCGTGGTCCCCGGCCCCGGCGTGCCCGAAGTCGAGCCGCCCGAAGAACGACGGTGCCTGGGGCAGTTCCTTGAGCCCCTTGGCCCGGCTGCGCAGTTCGTACCCGAGCACCTCGGCGTCGGCGCCCGACGCGGAGGCGTTCTCACCGATGACGACCTGTTCGTCGGCACCCTCGACCATGGCGGTGAGGGCGCTGCGGCACAGGTCGTGGAAGCGGCGCTCGGCGTCGAGGTCAGGGACGGTCCCGGCAGGTCTCATACCCCCACCGTAACGCAACTCGGTTAAATTATTGACCCGGTAACGCGATCCCGCTGCGCACGCCCCTCACCCGTACCGCCGCCCGACCCCCTCCTCCAGCTGCCGGAACCCCAGCTCCGCCGCACGCACGGCATCCGCCTCGACGCCGTCGGCGGTCTCCCCCGCGGTGATCCGCCGCACGTTCTCCTCCGCCAGGATCCGCTGCACCGCCACGATCTGCCCGGCGGCCAGCCGCGCCTCGACCTCCGGCCCGCCGAGCGCCCGCGCCAGCGCCCGCTCCGACCGCTCCTGGTACCCGTGCATCCGCGCCACCAGCGACGGCGTCCCGTACAGCAGCCGCAGGAACGCGAGCACCTCCGGGTGATCGCACAGCCCGGTCACCGGATCCCGCCGGGCCAGCCCCGCCAGGAAGCTCCCCCGCAACGCCCCGACCGCCGACTCCCCGTCCCCGCGCCCCGCCACGACCCGCGCCGCCTCGTCCTCGTGATCGGCGAACCGGTACAGGACGAGGTCCTCCTTGCTCGGGAAGTAGCGGAACAACGTCGGCTTGGACACGTCCGCCGCGGCCGCCACCTCGGCCACGGACACGGCGTCGTACCCCTTCTCCAGAAAGAGCCGAACCGCGGTATCGGAAAGCCTCACCCGAGTCCGCTGCTTCTTGAGCTCGCGCAGGGAGGGGGGTGGGGGGTCGGGGGTGGTCATGGGCAGAGGGTACGGGGCGACGGAACGGTGAGCCTCAGCCGACGGTCACGGGCGGCGCCAGAGCCAGGACGAGGTAGGGGTTGGCCGCCGTGGACGAGCCCGGGGACAGGTCGAGCCAGTCCAGGGCCTTGCGGAGCGTCGTCGAGTACGAGCCCACGGCACGCCGGACGTTGGGGGCGTCGAGCCCACATCCGGTGACCATGCGGTCCAGGTCCACATAGGCGGAGCGGACGAGTTCGAGCCCCTGATAGACGGGGAAGTCCCGCTCCCAGTCGGGAGTGCAGTCGTCCGGCATCATCCGCGCCCAGCGGGCCGTCATCCGCTCCCTGACCTCCCTGGTCGTGGGCGTCAGATGGATGTGCCGCACCAGGTCGTGCAGCGGATCGCCCACCATGGCCATCTCCCAGTCGATGAGCGTGAGGCCGAAGCCCCGCTCCTGGCGCACCATGTTCCACGGATTCAGGTCACCATGGAGCAGGACGGGGCGCCGGTCCTCCACCTCGTGTTTGGCGAGTCTGCGGGCGAGCTCCACCTCGCCGGGAAGCCCGAGCCTTGCTGCGAGAGCCTTCGACGCGGGAGAGAACTTCCCGACCATGCCGGCGAGCCGGCCGCACAACCACTCGTAGAACCCGAGGCCGCCCATGCGTTGAGCGAGCGGCCGGACATCGACCCGGGTCAACTCGGCCAATTGGTCCACGAGACTGTTCACCTCACAGGGCAGGAGCCCGTGCACAGGGTGACGCGGGCGACGGCGGTCGTCGGGCGGGCCCTCGTACGAGTGGATGGTGAACCGGTCCTCGAAGTCGCTGATCCCGAGTGCCAGGACGCGAGGCGCACACACCATGGCCGGGGATTCCTCGATGGCGCGCAGCACCTTGTGCTCCTCGAGGAACCGGGGCTCCAGTGGAGTGGCCGTACCGAACTTCCTGCGCACCATGACGGGCTCCCGGCCCGTGACCCTGACCACCGTCGCCAGATGGGCCGTGCCCTTGTACACCTGCCGCGCAGCCGCGGCGCCCTCCGCCCGCAGCGCGGCCTCGACGGCGGGCCCGGGAAAGGTGTCGCGCAGCGGGACCTTGGCGTCGCACAGCCATCCGACGGTGGCACCGGCCTCCTCGCCGCGCAGACGTGCCCCTCGCGCGACCTTCCACCGGTGGACGAGCCACGCGATCGCCTCCGGGTCCAGTACGTCACGCAGCCCGAGCGGGCTCTGGGCGAGTCTCAGGGCACGGTGGATCTCCTGCGACGCCGCCACCAGTTCAGCGCGGTCGAAAGAGGTGCCCAGGCCGCTGACCGCCCGGATCACGTCCGGGTACACCGACTGGGCGTGTTCGAAGTCGACGTAGTGCTGCAGGTCGTCGTCCAGGCCCACGACGGCCTCGGGCCGGAGGCCGCCCATCCTGATCCGCCACCGCTCGATCACCTCGGCCCACTGGGACTGCGGATACGCCATCCGCACCAGATGGACGGCCAGGTCGTACAGCGGATCGCCGTACGTCGCGAGTTCCCAGTCGACACAGAACAGCGGGACGTCGCCCATGCCGGTCACTATGGCGTTGTCCCGGTGCACATCCCCATGAAGCAGGCTGAAAGGGCGTGACATCAGGTCGGGCACCCAGAGGCATCGCGACGTCAGCGCGTCCTCCGGCACGCCCAAGGCGACGAAGAGCCCACCGAAGTCGGTCCAATTGGGCTTACGAATCTGCTCGTCGGCCTGGATCAGCAGGGTCCGCAGGAAACCACGGCTGTCGCCCTCGCGCGGCCAGTAGGGCGGCAGGGGAGGCAGCTTCGCCCCGGGCACCCGGGCCATGTCCGCGAGCAGTCCCGCGAAGGCGTCGACCAGTGGAGGATCGACCGGCTTGCCATTGGGGCAGGCGTCGGAGAGCGGCCTGCCCTCCATGTAGCTGTGGAAGGCGAGTTCGCCGCGCCGTGCCAGGCACTGCGGCACCGGCCCCAGCGTTCCGTCGATGGCGTCCAGGACCGCCCGTTCGTCCGCCCAGGACCGGATCACCACCCTCGGCGTCCCGGCCTTCCGGCTCCTGACGACGACCCGGGAACCCGGCGGCCTGCCGAGCGCCGCGGCCTCCTCGTCGGTGAGCCGCACCACGAGGTTCGTGTTGTGGTGCCCGCTCCGCACCTCGCCGTGGTGCCGCGCACGCGCAGCGACGACGCCCCACAGATCTCCGGTCTCCTCTTTGGCGACCTCGTCCGATCTCTGGGCGCTCGGGGCGATGACAGCGCCCACAGGCCGCTCCTGGATACTCATGCATCGGGCCGTAACAGGCCCACACAGTAGTACCGGACCGGAAGGCCCACGACCGGAGCACGAGTGTGCCCTGTATCGGTGATGTAAAGAAACCCGCTCGGAGTCCCCTGTTCGACTCTCGACCGATTTCGACTCTCGACCGATTCAGCGCGCCAGGTGATCCCACACCGAGTCGAACCACTCCTGCCAGGTGTCCACGAAGACCGAGCTGCGGGAGCGCGGGTCGGCGTCCTTGACGTAGTGCATGAGCTTGGAGTCCATGGGGACCACGTCCAGCGCACGGATCGTTTCGGTGTCGGGCAGCACGATGGGCCGCTCGGTGATCGTGTACGGCCCGTGCACCGCTTGTGTGCCATTGATCAAGTAGAGCTTGAGCACCGGTGGGATCTTCACATAGCGAATCTCGATGTGAGCCGACTCCAGCAGCCCCTCGGCCTGCAATTGCAGCAGGCTCTGCCGGATGGAAGCGCTGTTGTGGCGCTCGATGTCGTGCAATCGCTCCTTCAGCCGGACGGTCAGCTCGTCGTCCGGCCGGTCTCTCTGCGGCTCGTCCGGACCCGCCAGTGCCCGTGGATACGGCGAATCGAGTGACTGCGCCGGCAGGAGCATGCGGAGGGCGACCTTGCGCGGCGCCACCTTCCGATCCCTGATCCGGTCGACCTGGGTCTTCACCTGGGTGTTCAGGGACTCCGATGTGAGCGTGTAGACGTCCAGCACGATCTCCGGCGCGTCGAATGCCTCGTCGAAGAACTCCCTGAGCGTGACCTGACCTTCCTTTGCGTCCTTGGCGGTGTCCGACTGGACCTGCATCACCTTGACGACCCGCGTTCCGCTCCCCTGGCGCGACTCGATCCAGCCCTCCCCCTTCAGCACCTCCAGGGCCTTCTGGACCGTGTCCCGCGCGACGTCGAACTCTGTCGCGAGCTCACGCTGGGGCGGGAGGAAGGAGCCGAGCGGATACGCCCCGCCGGCAATGCGGGCGCGCAGATCCTCCGCGACACGGAAGACCTCCCTGCCGCCTCCTGCTTCCTGGCTCTTCACCACCCTTGGAACGTACCTCTGCCAGTCCAACCGCACACCGAAACCGGCCAAGTTCCCTACATTCTGAGGGCGTTGCTTAACGATCTGCCTGGACGGGGAAGACCAATTCAAGTCCAGCAGCCCAATTGGGCTGACTGGCAGACCAGTTGTCGGGCCAACGGGTCGACGACGATTCCCCAAGGGGTGGGGCCCATGAACGTAAGCGCACTGCTGCCACCGCTCACGGCCCTGCTGGGCTTCGGGCTGGAACAGTTCGTCCAGTCCGAGTACGGCTTCCTCGGCCTGCTGCTCCTGGCGGGGTTCACGCTCCTGTGGTCGGCCGAACGCAAGTCGTCGCACGGAGCGGTCATCGGCGTCGTGCTGACCCTGCTCGTCCTCGCTCAGGCCTGACCCCGGGCCACGTGGTCCCAGAGCCCGTCGAACATCATCTGCTCCGCCTCCACGAAGGCGGCCTCCTCAGGGCCGCCGTCCTTGTCGAAGACGAACATGGACGTGTCGAAGCCCTCCACGTCGCACAGCGCCACCGGGCTCGCGCCCTCGTAGTCGTCGACCTCGCGCAGGAACCGGCCCGGGACGTAGTGCCCGATGAGCACCTCTCCCCGGTTCAGCAGATACGCCTTCCGGCTCGGCGTGCCGACGGTGTAGCGGAACTCGATGCTCGCGTCGATGCCGCTGCGGCGCAGCCCCGCCAGGTTGTTGCGCAGGACGGTGCGCTGGGCGTCCCGCTGGTTCAGGTAGCGCTGCTTGACCGCCTTGTCGAGGGCCTCGTCGTGGCCCCAGCCCTTCTCGGGCGAGGGATAGTCGAGGTCCTGCTCCAGGCTCGGCAGCAGCACGCGCATCGACACGGACTCCGGTTCGCACGCGCCCTCGTACACCCGCCGCAGCGGCTCACCCAGCGCCGTCATCAGCGTCTCGGCCGTCAGACAGGCCACGTCCACCCGCACGTGCGGCTGCTCGAAGGCGGCCACCAGGCGCGGGCCCAGGATGCTTCGTGCCTTCCGTGACCCCGTCGGGGGCGTCGCGCGGGCCGGCTGGGGGGCCACGGTCGGCGGACTGCCCTTGCTCACGTTCGTCAGCAGCCCGTCGCCCTGCAGCCGCTGCAGGGCGTGCCGGACCGTGCCGCGCTCGACGCCGAACTCGTCGGCCAGCGCGGCCTGGGTGGGCAGTCGGTCGCCCGGCTTGAGCACACCTGACGTGATCCGGCCCCGCAGTTCTTCGGCGATCTCGTCCGAGGTGGCTCTGGGGGTGGAGCCGCTCTTTTCGTCCACCGGACTACTCCCGTCCCGCCGTGCCAAGTCCCGTCAACTCTACGTCAGTTGGCAGCCAACTCCACCCCGCGTATCCACAGGATCTGGATGCCCGCAGGTCAGCGCCGCTTCTGGAGGAGCAACAGGATCGGCTCCAGGGTGGAGAACACGTACGAGGCTCCCGCCACCCTCAACGCCTCGTCCTTGCGCTCATTGCGCGCGTATCCCAGGAACGGAACCCCCACGGCCCGTGCCGCGGCCAGGTCCGTGGGCGCGTCACCGACCATCACGGCGTCGGCCGGCGCGGCCTCCATGGCGTCCAGGGCACATTTGAGCAGGTACGGGTCCGGCTTGATGCGATCCAGGGCCTCGGCGGTGCGCCCGTAGACATGTGGCTCGAAACAGGCGAGAAGGTCGCGTCCACGCAGATAGCTCCGCGCCGCTTCGGCCGAGTTGTTGGTCGTGACGGCCAGGCGTGCGCCCACGGCGTGCCAGGTCCGGATGAGCGCGTCCGCATACGGCGTCGGCCAGGCGCTCGCGGCCGCCCGCACCTCCTGCTGCGTGAGGTGCCGCTCCAGATCCGGCACCAGGTCGTCGGTTCCCGGCTGAGCGGCGACCTGCATCAGCATCCGGTGCGGATCGGTCGATCCGGTTCCCTTCCGCCCTCGCGCCGCCAGCCACTCCTGCTGTTGCCGGGCGATCGCATCGGCCGGCCGACCGGCGAACAGCCGGCAGATGGGTCCGTCGAAGTCGAAGAGCACATAGCGCGCGCCACGGACCACTTCCGCCACGTCCCGTTGTGTTCGGGTCTCTTCAGCCATCCGCCCAGTCTGCCCGGGCCCCTGCGCGAGTCACGCCGTGGCGCGCAGGATGTCGAGGACCGGCTTCCAGGAGGTGATCACCTGCTCCGCCCCCGCGTCCCGCAACGCCCGCACCGCCCTCTTGTTGTACGCGAAGCCGAGGAACCGGACACCCGCCGCCCGCGCGGCCGCCAGATCCGTCACGGTGTCGCCGACCATCAGCGTCCGCCGCGGTGCCGCGCCGATGGCGGTGATGGCGCGATTGAGGCAGTGCGGATGCGGCTTGAGCAGGCCGAGGTCCGCGGTGCGGCCGTAGATGTGGGGCTCGAAGTAGCGGGAGAGGCGTCGTTCGTCCACGTAGCGCCGGGCCGCCTGGGGCGAGTTGTTGGTGGCGATGGCCAGGCGGGCGCCACGGGCCGCCCACGTGGGGATCACCACATCCGCGTACGGCGTCGGCCACGCTGTGGGGACCGCACTCAGCTCCTGGGCGGCGTGACGTTTCTCCATGGCGATGACGAGATCGCTCTTCGGCCGCTCGTGGGCCACCCGGGCCAGGCGGGCCAGCGGGTCCGGAGGATCCAGGAAGCTCTGGGAATCGCCTCGCTCCCGCTCCTCGGCCTTCAGCACCTCCCCGAGGCCCTGGTCCTTCAGCCACTGCTCCTGCTCCAGCGCGATGACTTCCGCCGATCGCCCTGCGAACAGTCGGCAGATCGGCCCGTCGAAGTCGAGGAGCACACACCCCGAGTCCCTGACCAACTCGGCCAACTCAGTCAATTCCCTGTCCGATTCGGTCTCTTCAGCCACCGGAACAGTCTGCTGCGTTGCATCTGAAGTCACTAGGAGAGTGTCAGGTCGGACGTGATGGTTTCCCAGAGCGCGTCGAACCATTTCTGCGACTCCTCCACGAACGCCCGGTCCCGGTGACCCGCCCTGCGTTCGAAGGAGAAGAGGAGGGCCTGGGTGCCGGTCGCGGCGTACATCTCCAGCTTCGTGCCGCTGTCGATCTCCTCCTCGCGGCGCGTGACCATGTAGTACGAGAGGAGCGCCTCGACCTCGTTGAGGAGGTAGAGCTTGACGGGGGGCGTGAACGGCAGGGCGCGGAAGGTGACCTTGACGTCGATGCCGTGGGAGGAGCGCAGCGAGCGGAGGTTGTGGCGCAGGACCTGGCCCTGGGCGTTGCGGGTGGCGAGCCAGCGCTGGTGGACGGCCTGGTCCTCGGCGCGGTCGGCGCCCTCGGAGACCGGCACGGGGAAGGCCAGGTCGATGTCGCGGCTGGGCAGCAGGATGCGGACGTCGATGGATTCGGGGCGCATCCGGCCCTCGTGGATCAGGCGCAGCGGCTCGCCGAGGGCCAGCATCAGCGTCTCGGAGGTCATGCAGACCGCGTCGATGCGCACCTGGGGCGCCTGGAACGCCTCGACCAGGCGGGGGGCCAGGGCGACCATGGTGGGCTGCGGCTCGTCGCGGCCGGGCGCCGACGAGGCGATCCGGGGCGGGGCGCCCTTGCTGCGGTTGCTCAACAGGCCGTCGGACTGGAGGAGTTGGAGGGCCTGGCGGACGGTGCCGCGCTCGACGCCGAACTCCTCGGCGAGCGCCGCCTGCGTGGGCAGTTGCTCACCGGCCTTGAGCTCGCCCGACCTGATCCGCCGGCGCAGGTCGTCGGCGATCTCCTGAGGGCCGAGCCGCCGGCTGCCGTTGAGTGCCGCGTCCGCCATGTCTGCCACGCTCTCCTGGGTCACAACCAAACGCTACAACTTCCCATTATTTGGCGGGAGTTGTTGGAACCTCGTTTATTTCTCCCGACCAAGTGGGGACAACCATTGTGTAGTTGGTCGCCAACTTGGCGCAAGCTGGCCGAGGGTGGTAGTCCAGCGGACCAACCTGCTCCAGCCGGGACCGGAGCAATGGCCGAAGCCGATGAGAGCCGATGAAGGAGGAAACGTCATGCCCGTCCTGAGCCTCCTCTCCGCGGTGTTCGTGATCACCTTCGAGCAGCTTGTCCAGTGGCACTACGGGCCGGCCGGCATCGCCGGACTGCTCCTGCTGACCATCGGCGTCAAGGCCAGGAGCGCGACCTGCAGCTCCATCGGCGGCGTGCTGCTCGCCATCATGGTGGCAGGACCCGCACTCCACTAGCGCACCGGTGCCGCACCGCGTCGACAGCCTCTAGGAACTCAGGGTCAGTTCCGAACTGATCGTGTTCCAGAGGCTGTTGAACCACAGGTGCGACTGCTCCACGAAGGTCGTGTCGCGCAGCCCCGTGCCCTGCTCGAACGCGAAGAGCAGCTGCCGCAGCCCCTGCGCGTCGTACACGTCCACCCGCTCGTGGTCGATCTGCTCGCCCCGCCTGCTCAGCGTGTAGTAGGCGAACAGCGCCTCGTTGGCGTTGAGGAGGTAGAGCTTGACCGGCGGGGTGAACGGCAGGGCCCGGAAGGACACCTCGACGTCGATGCCGTGCGTGGCGCGCAGGGCCAGCAGGTTGTGCCGCAGCACCTGCCCCTGCGCGTTGCGCTGCGCGAGCCAGTTGCGCTGCAGATGACCGCCGACCGCCGCTTCCGCCTCGGCCTCGAGATCGGAGGCCGGCGCGGGGAAGGCGAGGTCGATGTCCCGGCTCGGCAGCAGGACCCGGACTCGTACGGTGGCCGGTTTCAATCGGCCCGCGTGGATCTGGCGCAACGGTTCACCCATCGCGAGCGTCAGCGACACCGCCGTCAGACACAGGGCGTCGATCTCCACGTCCTGCTGGGCGAAGGCTGCCGCGATGCGTGGGGCGAGCGCGACCATCGTCGGCTGCGGGGGCGCGCCGGGCCCGATCGGCCCGGCCCCCGGGTCCTCCGCGACGGTGGCGGGGCTGCCCTTCGAGACGTTGGCCAGCAGGTGCTCGGACTGGAGAATCCGCAGCGCCTGACGCACCGCGGAGCGCTCCACGCCGAACTCGTCCGCCAACTGGGCCTGAGTGGGCATCCGTTGGCCAGGACTCAACAGCCCGGACCGGATCCGGGCGCGCAGCTCGTCGGCCACGTCGCGGTACGTCCACTGCGTCCGCTGCGGCCGGGTCCGTCCATTGACGGAGGCATGTTCCGGGCTCACAACCAAACACTACAACTTCCCGCCATCTTCGGGGAGTTGAAAAGAAGGTGGTTATGAGTCGCGCTTCAGCGGAGATAAGTACCAGTGAGTTGGTGACCAACTTGGACGACATGGTCGGACAACCTCGGGGGTTGGCGTCGACCACACGGGTTGGTCTACGTCACCGCGATGCCGGAAGAGTTGGTCACCACTCGGACCCGAAGGAGGTAAGTCCCCATGCCGGTCTTCGCCATCCTCATCGCCGCTCTCGCCATCGGATTCGAGCAGCTCATCCAGTGGAAGTACGGGCCGATGGGCATCATCGCCTTCATCGTGCTCTCCATCGGACTCAAAGCGAAGAACACCATGATCAGTGGCATCGGGGCCGTCGTCCTCGTCATGCTGCTGGCCCAGAGCGGCTGACCGGGCTCCCTTCCGGAGGGGAGCCGGGAGCCCGGTCGGTCCTGCACCTCGCAGGCGCGTCAGAACACGTCGGGGCACCACGGTCGCCGCGGCGTACGCAACAGGGCGTCGGCAACGGCGGCGGCGCCCGCCTCTTCCTCCACCAGCCGGCCCAGGGCGGCGAGCCGCACCGCGGACTCGTCACCCAGCCACAGCGCCCCCAACTCACCGATGTCGAGAGTGAGCTGGGGAGCCGCGGCGCTCGGCGCGCAGACCGCGCCGTCGGGCGCCGCCGCCAGCCGGAACCGTCCGCCGGCGAGCCCGGCCCGGTCGTGCACCTCCAGGACGAGCTCCCCGCTCGTCGCGTACGAGCGGGCCTCCAGGGCCCGTACGACGTCCAGGATCCGCACCCACAGGAAGTCGGCCTGCGTCACGACGCGGGCGGCCCGCGGGTCGGGCAGCAGGTGCGGGAGCAGGTCGTCCGGGGCGCGGTCGCCGGACCGGACGGTGGCGACCCAGTCGATCGCGCACAGGTAGTGCCACAGCGCCCGCTCGGCGGCCGGGGTGGCACCGAGCAGCTTCAGGACGCTCGCCGTGTTGCCCGGCTGCTTGCCGTCGCCCCACTTGTTCTCGCAGGTGTACGCGACCAGGCCCGCCACCTCGCCCCGCGCGTCGCGGTACACCGCGTGGAACGGCTCGCTCCAGGTGTCCTCGGGGGTCGACCACTGGCCGGTGTTGTACTGCCACCAGTACGCGTCCCGGGAGACGGCCCCCGCGACCGTGGTGCGCAGCCGGTCGTGCAGCTCGGGGCCGATCTTGCGGACCTCGTCGGGGTCGGCGAGGTCGATCCGGCCGCCGTCGTCCGGTCCCGACCAGCGCGGGTCGACGCCGGCCCGCGGCACGTCGATCTCCCAGCGCGTGGTGGTGGTCGCGGGGCCGAACCCGTACCGCCCGTAGATGTTGTACTCGGCGGCGATCAGCGTGGCGGCGACGTCGCCGCGCTCCTTCGCCTCGGCGAGGTCGGCGGCCATCATCCGGGTGAGCAGGCCGCGGCGGCGGTGCGTGGGGCTGACCGTGACGTTCGTGATGGCGTCCGTGGGGACGGTGGCGCCGCCGGGCAGGCTCAGGTCCTGGGCGAACGAGCGGAAGGTGGCGACCTGGCGGCTGCCGCCGCCGTCTCCGGACGGGGCGAAGGCTGCGCGGGTGCGGGTGAGGTCGAAGTGGGCGCGGCTCTTTGCCAGCCGCTCCGGCGAGACGCTGGGGGTGAGCAGGAACCCGGTGTTCAGGGCCCGCAGCCAGCCGCTCAGCTCGCCGTCGTCGTCGTCGGTGATGGGTCGTACGTCACTCATCCCCTCACGCTAGGCGCGGCCCGCACGACTGTCGCCTGGATTCCCGGGTGCGGCCCGGTGGGGCTTCTCGCGCAGTTCCCCGCGCCCCTGAAATGCACGGCTACGCGCCGTGGCCACGACCGGTCGTTCGCCGGGTGCGGCTCTCGTTCTGGTTGCTCGCGCAGTTCCCCGCGCCCCTGCGAGGCGCACTTCGTGCGACCTCTCAGGGGGCGCCGATGGGGCTGCGGCGAAGCCGCATGCCCTCCAGGGGCGCGGGGAACTGCGCGAGAAGCCCCACCGGCCGGAGGGCGGCAGAGGGCGGCCGGAGTTACGGCGCGACCAACCCCCACGTACCCGCACCCGGCAACGGACGGGCGGAGTTACGGTGTGCCGCCCAGGAGGTCCGCTACCTGGGCCTCACCGTCCCGGTAGCGGCGCGCAATCTCCGCGCTGCAGTCGTCCGCCACCCGCTGCAACTGCTGCCGCCGCCGCGAGACCTGCTGCTCGTACCGGACGAGACGCCCCATCGCCGCGTGCAACTCGTCGTCCGTACGCGCCGCCAGGTCGGAGAGTTCGACCTCGGCCAGCATCTCGGCGGCCAGCCTCCGGAACTCCTCGCTGTGCGGCGTACCGAGCGTGACGTGCCGCGCCGACGACCGGTTCCGCGTCGGCTGGTCCCGCAGGATCTCCGAGAGCCGGTCCACGACCGGCGACTCCGGGTCACGGCGCCCGCCCAGCTCCGCCCGCAGGATGTCGATCCGGCCCTGCAACAACCGCCGTACGTAACTGAGATCGGCCTCGTCCTGCTGCGAGTCCCTGCGCAGCGTGCGCAGTTCGGGCAGGCGCAGGGCCGTCAGGTCGGGCGCGGGAGCCGGCGGCAGCTCAGGGCTGTCGGTGCGCTGGACCGGCGGCCTGGCCATCGGCGCGACGCGGTCCGTGTGTGTCAGCGACACGGGCTCGTCGGGGGGCAGCCCCGAACTCGCTGTGTGGCTCATGGCATGGGCATCCATGGTCTGCTTCCCGTCCCCTCGACCGGACCGACCCGGCGTGCCGAAGGCACACCGTGTGTGAGCATGGTGCCACCCCTGGTGGCCGCTTAGTGCGCGAGTGCCCCATATCGGCCCCGGATGGGGGGTTCGGGAGCACGCTCGGGGCGGCACGGCATGATGTCCGTATGCGTGCAGTGGTGCAGAGGGTGGACGGCGCGAGCGTCGTCGTCGCGGACGAGACGGTCGGCGAGATCAAGGGCGAGGGGCTGTGCGTCCTCGTCGGGGTGACGCACGAGGACACCAGGGAGAAGGCGGCCCAACTGGCCCGCAAACTCTGGTCGATCCGGATGCTGGCCGACGAGAAGTCGTGCAGCGACATCGACGCGCCGCTGCTCGTGATCAGCCAGTTCACCCTGTACGGCGACGCCCGCAAGGGCCGCCGCCCCACCTGGAACGCGGCCGCGCCGGGCGAGGTCGCCGAGCCGCTGGTCGACGAGGTCGTGGCGCAGCTGCGGGCGCTCGGCGCGACCGTGGCGACGGGCCGGTTCGGGGCGCAGATGCGGGTGTCCCTGACGAACGACGGCCCGTTCACGGTGCTGCTGGAGATGTGAGCTCAGGGCTCGACGACGACTTCCTGCGCCGCCGCCGTCGTCTCGGCGATCAGCTCCGCGTCGAGCGGCACGTTCCGCTTCACCAGCGCGAGCGCGATCGGGCCGAGCTCGTGGTGGCGCACGGACGTCGTGACGAAACCGATCTTGCGGCCCTCGGGCCCGTCCGCGGCGAGCCGGATCTCGGCGCCGTGCGGCGGCAGGTGCACCTCGCTGCCGTCGAGGTGGAGGAAGACGAGGCGGCGCGGCGGCTTGCCCAGGTTCTGCACGCGGGCGACGGTCTCCTGCCCGCGGTAGCAGCCCTTCTGGAGGTGCACGGCCGAGCCGATCCAGCCCAGCTCGTGCGGGATGGTGCGGTGGTCGGTCTCCAGGCCGAGCCGCGGCCGGTGCTGCTCGACGCGCAGCGCCTCGTAGGCGAGCAGGCCGACCGCGGGGCCGTGCTCCTTCGCGTACGCCTCCAGGTCGCCGCGCGGCAGGAACAGATCGCGGCCGTACGGCGTCTCGCGCACCGCGGCGCCGTCCGGGACGGGCGCGATGGAACCCGCGGGCAGGTGCACGACGGCGAAGTCCGCGGTCCGGTCGGCGGCTTCGACGCGGTAGAAGAACTTCATCGACTCCAGATACGCCAGGAGTGTCTCCTGGGTGCCGGGCTCGACGTGCGCCCAGGTCGTCGTGCCGTCGTCGACGAGGTACAGGGCGTGCTCGATGTGGCCGTTCGCGGAGAGGACCAGCGCCTCGGTCGCCTGCCCCGGCGGCAGATCGCTGACGTGCTGGGTGAGCAGCAGGTGCAGCCAGCTCAGCCGGTCGTCGCCGGTGACGGTGATGACGCCGCGGTGCGAGAGGTCGACCACGCCCGTCCCGTCGGCGAGGGAGCGCTGCTCGCGGAACAGGTCGCCGTAGTGGGCGGCGACGCCTTCGTCCACGCCCTCGCCGGGGACGGCGCCGGGCAGGGTCAGCAGGGGGCTGCTCGGTGAATGTGGCTGCATGTTCACACACACTACGACGAGCGGGCGGACCCGCTTATTCCTGCGTCTGCACCTGCGTCTGTCCCTGAGCCTGGTCCTGAGCCTGGTCCTGGGACCGCTCCTTCTCCGCCGTGCAGTCCGCACAGCGGCCGAAGATCGCGAAGTGCTTCAGGTCGGTGTCGAAGCCGAACTCGGCGCGCAGCTTGTCGGTGAACTCGCGGGCCACGTCGACGTCGGCCTCGATGACGCTCGTGCAGTCCCGGCACACCAGGTGGATGTGGTGGTGCCGGTCGGCGAGGTGGTACGTGGGCGCGCCGTGGCCCAGGTGCGCGTGGCTGACGAGCCCGAGCTCCTCCAGGAGCTCCAGGGTCCGGTAGACCGTGGAAATGTTGACCCCCGACGCCGTCCTGCGCACTTCGCTCAGGATGTCGTCGGGGGTCGCGTGCTCCAGGGTGTCCACGGCTTCCAGGACAAGCTGGCGCTGCGGCGTCAGCCGGTAGCCGCGCTGCCTCAGGTCGCTCTTCCAGTCGGTGCTCACCACACCCACGAGTCTAGGCCCAGTCGGCGCGGGGCCTACTTGAAGAAGGCGATGCCGTCGTCGGGCAGCTCCGGGAGGTTGCGCGCCATCTCGGCGACCTCCTCCGGGGAGACGACCTTCTTGAGCTGGGCCGACATGTAGGGGCGCAGCGGAACCTCGGGGGTCTGCTTCTCGCCGACCCACATGAGGTCGCTCTTCACGTAGCCGTAGAGCCGCTTGCCACCGCTGTACGGGCCGGAGGCCGCCGTCCGGGCCACCGCGTCCGTCGCCAGGTCGATCTGCGGCTTCTTGTCGGCCAGCTCGCCGTACCAGACCTCGACGACGCCGTCGTCGCGGACCATGACGACCTCGACCTTGCGGTCCTTGCCGACGCGCCAGTAGCCGGACTCGGACTCGAGCGGCTTGACCTTGTTGCCGTCCTTGTCGAGGACCCAGGTGTGCGAGTGGTACTCCAGGAAGTCCCGCCCGTCGTGGGTGAAGGAGACCTCCTGACCGAAGTTGGCCTTCTCGGCGCCCGGGAAGTCGGTGACGCCGGCGCCCGCCCAGTTGCCGAGGAGGAAGGCGAGGGGGACGAGGTCGGGGTGCAGGTCCGACGGGATCTGGATCATGGGGAGCTCAATCAGATGGGGGTCAGCGCTGGCCCTGGTACAGCTTCTTCACGGTCAGACCGGCGAAGGCGAGAACGCCGACGCAGACCAGGACAAGGAGGGCTTCGAAGAAGACGGTCACGGCAGATGCTCCTCGGTGAGCGGCACGAGCGGAACTATGCGGATACAGAGCCGGGCCCCACTCTAGTCGGGTGGGGCCCGGCGCTCTCGGCGAGGTCGCCTCCCGATCAGCCGAGGAGCTGGTTCTGGAGGGCGACGGTCTGCTGGAAGGGGATCTTGGCGACACGGCCCGCGCGGGACTGCGCCACGAGGGCGACCACGTCACCGGACTGGATGTAGGCCTGCCGGACCTGCTCCTTGCCGTAGGGCCGGACCTCGTCGTAGACGTTCAGCTTCGTGTACCGCACGACGGAGCCGGATTCCCCGGTCCAGGAGAAGTTCTCCTCGGTGTCGGGGGCGCCGGTCAGCCCGTCGGAGCTCCCCACGACGTTCGCGTCGTACTCGCGCGCGAAGGCTCCCGTGTTGAAGCGCAGCAGGTAGATACGGGTGTGCGTGCCGTCCGGCATGGTCCAGCCGCGGGCCGCGATGTGCCGCAGGGCGCCGTCCTTGAGGGCCTGCGCGAGATCGGCGCGGGCGTCCTTCTCGTAGACGTCCAGGTACGTGGCCGTGGGCAGCCAGCCGTTCTTGCCGGCCAGCTTCTTGTCCTCGGTGGCGCCCTCGGGCGCGGGCAGGACCAGTTTGCGCAGGTCGGCGAAGTGCTCCTCGCGGGTGTTCCCCTCGGCGAACGCGGCCGGGGCGCCCGCGGGCAGCGGCGGCTTCTCGATCGCCGGGTACTCCCAGCGGCCGTCGCTCTCGGTGGCGAGGCCCGGCAGGTCGCCGCGGGTCCGCTCCGTGACGGCGTACGTGGTGCCCGCGCCGACCGCGGCGAAGACGGTGACGGCGGCGGTCCAGCGCAGGACGGCGCGCAGCACGCGGCGGTCCTTCTTCACCTTCACCGGTGCCGGAACGCCGGGCGGAAACAGGGGCGGGGCCGTGGGCGGCGCGGGCACGGCCGCCGTGAGCTGCATCGTCGACTCGGGAGCCGACTCGGGAGCCGACTCGGGAGCCGACTCGGACTGCTGGGTCATACCGCTTCCCCCCGCGACGAGATGTGGTCGAGCTGGCGGCTCAGGAGGCCGGCGACCGCCTTGCTGTCGATCGACTTGGGCGCGTACGCCGTCACGGTGACCAGGAGGTCGTCCTCGTACGCGCTGCACAGCAGCAGATCGAGCTTGGTGTCGCTCTCCCGGGGCGCGAGGAAGCAGTCCGCGGCGCGGTGCCCCTTGATCTTCGGACCCTTGGTGAAGCCGCCGAACGAGCGCAGGAACTCCGACCGGAACGCCTTGAGCTCACGGCCCGCCTGCCGGTTCTGGAGCTGGGCGAGCTGGATCTCGACGACGAGGCTCTCGTCGTGGTCGGCGTAGGCGCTGATGTTGTCGGAGGCGTAGCTGCGCATCGCCAGGCCCTTGAGCTTCAGCTTGTCGATGGACTTCTGCTGGGCCTCGCGCTGGCGGGCCGGCAGGTCGTCCGCGCTCTTCTTGAACCGGGCGACGGCCTCCCGGCCGGTGATCGCCTTGTCGTTGCCGAACTCGTCGATGTCGGGTCCGGGGATGTAGCCCTCGGGCATCGGCAGCAGGCGGCCGATCAGGTCGCCCTTCTCACCGGTCTTGCCGCCCGCCCGCTGCTCCTGCTGCTGCGGCTTGCCCCACACCGTGGTCGGGACGGTGCGGTCGGCGTCGTTCACCTTCAGCACGGTGAAGCCGGTGCCGCCCGCGACGGCGAGCACGACGGCGCAGGCGGCCGCGACGGCGGGCCAGCGTCTCTTCTTCGGCACGGCGGGGACCTCGGGGGCGGTCTCCGGGGGCGCCGGGAACTGGTCGCTCACAGGCGCTCCAACTGCCGCTCGGCGAGATCCATCGCGGCCTTCTTCGAGATCGGCCTGGTGTCGTACATCCAGATGTCCATGACGATGTCGCCGCGCGAGGCGAGCGCCCTGGCCTCGTACATCGGCAGATAGCCGGGCTTGGTCTTCGGGTGGTCGAAGACGTAGACCCGGCCGTCGGTGCTGCCGGCGATCGGCTCGCCGTCGTTGCCCGCCCACTTCTCGCCGTCCATGTACATCTGCTGGGCGTCGAGGAACTCGCGGGACCCGAGCTTCTCCGCGTCGCGGAACTGGATGAGGTGGACCTCGGTCGCCGACTGGTTCTTCTCCCAGACGCTCATGGCGGCCCGGCGGAAGGAACCCGCGGACAACTGGCCGAACATGTAGTCCGGCTCCTCGAAGTTGTTCGCGTAGCTGTACTGGTTGCGCCAGCCCTGCGCCGAGTCCGCCTTCTGGGTGCCCGCGGGCCGCGGCACCAGGAGTTTGCGCAGGTCGCCGTCGGTACGGACGCGATGGTCCCCGGTGGCGGCGAACGCCTGCCTGGCCGCGCCCTCGGCCTGCGGCACGGACTTCCGCGCCAGCGGCGGCAGCGCGTCCGGCTCCCGCCCCGCCTGCACGACGTATCCGGTGCAGACGCCCGCGACGGCGCCGAGTACGGCGGCGCAGGCGATCAGCAGGGTGGTGCGGCCGCGGCGGCGGGGCCTGCCGGGTCTTTCAGGAGGTGGCTCTGGTGCGGTGAGTGCTTGCTGCACGTGATCCAACGGGTCCCCCCACGGAACTCGAAGCGCGGATTCCGTATCCGCGCGCACAGGAGACCCACAACAACCTCTGCAGGTTGCACGGAAGTTGGTCACGAAGGGGACTCGATCGGCGGTCGGTCGGTGATCGGTCAGCGATCGGTCAGCGGGGGCGCTTCTTCCCGTCCAGTTCGTCCCACCACTCGTCGGACTTGCTGTCCCCTGACGGGTCGTCCCACCAGCGGTCGTCGGGGCCGCGCCGGTTCGCGACGACGGCGGCGACCGGCGGGATGACCATGGCGACGACGCACATGGCCACGGCGGCGGGGACGGACCAGAGACGTACGACGCCCCACGCCAGGACGAAGAGGGCGATGCAGACGCCCATCATGGCGAAGTACACATGCTTCCGCCGCGCGTACATATCTCCAGCGTAAGCCGAAGGACCGCACCCCGTACCAGTGGCGTCCAACCCCCGGGGGTGCGGCCCTTCAGCCGTTCTGTGCGCGTCGCGGCGCCGCCGTCACACGGCGATCGCGACCTCCGCGAGCCCGCCCGTCTGGGCGACGACCGTGCGGTCCGCCGTGCCGCCCGGGACCAGGGCGCGCAGCGTCCACGTGCCCTCGGCCGCGTAGAAGCGGAACTGGCCCGTGGCCGAGGTGGGGACCTCGGCGGTGAACTCGCCGGTCGAGTCCAGGAGACGGACGTAGCCCGTCACCGGCTCGCCGTCACGGGTGACCTGACCCTGGATCGTGGTCTCGCCGGGCTTGATCGTCGAGGCGTCGGGGCCGCCGGCCTTCGCTCCACACATACGTAACTCCTAGGAAGGAAAGGTCAGTTGGTTACTTGTTGGCGCCGAGCTCGATCGGCACGCCGACCAGCGAGCCGTACTCGGTCCACGAGCCGTCGTAGTTCTTGACGTTCTCCTGGCCGAGCAGCTCGTGCAGCACGAACCAGGTGAGCGCGGAGCGCTCACCGATGCGGCAGTACGCGACGGTGTCCTTGGACAGGTCGACCTGCTCGTCCTCGTAGAGGGCCTTGAGCTCTTCGTCCGACTTGAAGGTGCCGTCGTCGTTGGCGTTCTTCGACCACGGGATGTTGCGCGCGGACGGGACGTGGCCCGGACGCTGCGACTGCTCCTGCGGGAGGTGGGCCGGGGCGAGCAGCTTGCCGGAGAACTCGTCGGGCGAGCGCACGTCGACGAGGTTCTTGTTGCCGATCGCGTTCACGACGTCGTCGCGGAAGGCGCGGATCGAGGTGTCCTGCGGCTTGGCCTTGTACTGCGTGGCCGGCCGGTTCGGGACCTGCGAGCCGTCGACCAGGTCGCGGGAGTCGAGCTCCCACTTCTTGCGGCCGCCGTCGAGGAGCTTCACGTCCTGGTGGCCGTAGAGCTTGAAGTACCAGAACGCGTAGGAGGCGAACCAGTTGTTGTTGCCGCCGTAGAGGACGACGGTCGTGTCGTTGGCGATGCCCTTCTTCGACAGCAGCTCCTCGAAGCCGGCCTGGTCGATGAAGTCACGGCGGACCGGGTCCTGGAGGTCCTTGGTCCAGTCGATGCGGATCGCGTTCTTGATGTGGTTCTTGTCGTACGCGGACGTGTCCTCGTCGACCTCGACGATCGCCACGCTGTCGTTGTCGAGGTTGGCCTCGACCCAGTCGGCGTCTACCAGGACGTCGCTGCGGCTCATGCTGTGTTCCTCCGGGGCAGTTGCGGGGGCATGCGGAACGGAAGTGTGCGGGGATGCACGGGTGGCCCCGAGTCGAGCTCAAGGGGTCCTGGGGAAGCGGGGGTCGGCCGTCGCGGCCACGGCCCCGCTCAGAAGGTGCGACAGAGCATGGCGGCGACGCGGCACAGGTCTACTGCCCGCCGCTTCGTGAGATCCGCCTGTCGCTTCATGGGTCCGATCGTAAGGACGCACCCGCGACCGTGTCACCGGCGTGTCGAATCCTGAGACAGGATCGTCCGCATCCTGAGAACGATCACCCGTCGGGCGTACCCCGGGAGGGCCCCGGAGCCCTTGCGGCGCCGCCGTCTCCTGCTGTGCGGACGAGCCCGTCTCGAAGTACGGACGGGCGCCGCTGCGGAGTGTCTACCCGACGAGGTCGAGGTCCGAACCCGTCACCGAGATCTCGACGCCGTCCTTGACGGCCTCCACCTTGTCCAGCTCGATCCCGGCGGGCAGATCGTCGATCGCCTGCTGGAAGTCGGTGACGGCGCGGATCCGGCCCTCGGCCAGGTCGAACGCGCCCACCTTCGGGAGGCTGTCCGCGCGCGCCGAGACCTTGCCGTCGGTGACCTTGACGGAGCTGAGCACGGTCGGGCGCAGGGTGCCGAGCGGCGTCTTGAAGTCGATCGTCACCTTGATCCGGTCGCCGCCGCCGTACGCGAGCCCGCTGATCTTCGCCGTCACCCCGGGCGCGACCGGGGCCGGGTCCTGCTTGCGCACGGCCTTGAGGAGCTCGTCGTAGGAGATCCGGGCCGTGCCCGTGGCCGACTCGGCGGTGGCGGAGCTGAAGCTGCTGTTGAACTTCACGCCGTGCATCTCGGCGGTCAGGTCGGCGATGCGGATGCTGTCGCCGCCGCTCTTCGCCTCGTAGTCCTCGATGCCGATCTCGACGTCGTCGAGGGTGCCGCCGGCCACCTGGGTCAGGAACGGGAAGCCCTTGATGGAGACGTCGGGCGCGCTGGCCAGTCCCTCGCTGGTGCGCACCTTGTCGGCGGCCTTGTCCTCGGCGAGGTTGACCGCGATCCGGTCGGCGATCACGAAGAGGCCGCCGAGGATGACGACGACGATCAGCAGTATTCGCAGTGCGCGCATTGCCTTGAGGCTCCCCCACGTCCGGTGTCCTGACCGCGAGGTTACGTGGCCGTGGGCACGGGATGCGGGGATCCGCTCAGTTGTTCCCAAGTTGTCGATCAGGGGCGGGGGATCAGGCCAGCGCGCGGCCCAGGACGTAGACGGCCGGGGCCGCCGCGGCCAGCGGCAGGGCCACGCCCGCCGTCATGTGGACGAAGCGGGACGGGTAGTCGTACGACGCCGCCCGGTGGCCGATCAGCGCGCACACCGCGGCGCCGAGACCGAGCAGCGCGCCGTCCGTGCCCAGGTCGGTGAGGCCGCCGACCGCGATCCCCGCACCGGCACCCGCCAGCAGGGCCACGACGACGGAGGCGATCGTCGGCAGCGGCAGCGCGCGGGCCACGATCGCGACGGCCACGGCGACCGCGCCGACCGTCACCGCGTCCGGCTCGGCCGCGAGGTGGCCGGCGGCGACGATGGCGAGGGCCGCCGAGGTGACGGTCGCCATCAGGCCGTACATCCGCTCGTCCGGCTCCGCGTGCGAGCGGAGCTGGAGGACCAGCGTGAGCAGCACCCAGACGCCGAGCGTGCCGAGGATCGCCGCGGGCCCGTGCTCCCGGCCGGCCGCGAGCAGCGCGGCGTCCGCCACCACGCCGCCCAGGAACGCGAGGGCGATGCCCTGCCGGGCGGGCCACATGCCGTTGAGCCGGAACCAGCCCGCGGCCGTGACCGCCTGGAGGACCAGCAGCGGGACGAGCAGCGCGTACGAGCCGACGGCCGCGCCGCCCGCGAGCAGCAGGCCGAGGACCGCGGTGAGCGCCGCCGGCTGGATGCCCGGCTCGATGATCGGGGACCGGCCCTCGGCGCGGGCGCGCTGGGCGTCGGTGACCCGGGTGTTGCCGGTGGTGGTGGCCGGGCCGTAGCCGGGCTCGGCACCCGCGGCGGGGGCCGGGGCGGGTACGGGGGCGGGCTCGGGGGCCGGGGTCCTGGCCGGCTCGGCCGGTCCGTCGTAGGACCAGGCCGCCTGCTGCTGCGCGGCGCCGTGGTCGTAGCCCTGCTGGGGCAGCGGAGCGGGCTGCACCTGGGTGTCCCAGGTCTGGCCCTGCCACTGCTGCGTCGGCTCGGCCTCGTACGGGGGCTGGGGCTGCGCGTACTGCTGCTGACCTTGCTGCTGCCCGTACGACTGCTGCTGCCCGTACGGCTGCTGCCCGTACGACTGCTGCTGCCCGTAAGACTGCTGCTGTCCGTACTGCTGCTGCTCTCCGTACGACTGCTGCTGCCCGTGCTGCTGGTCGCCGTACAGGGGCTGCCCGTACTGGTCGTACTGCGGGTACTGCTGGTTGTTGCTCATCGGGGGGTCACCCTCCTGCGAACGGCGGGAGCACCTCGACCGTGCCGCCCTCGGCAAGCCGTACGGTCTCATGACCGCGCGTCCCGACGGGGTCGCCGTCGATCAGGAACGAGGAACGCTGCAGGACACGGACCAGGTCCCCGGGGTGTCGCGCGCGGACTCCGTCCAGGGCCGCGGCCAGGGTGTCGGCGTCGTACGGTTCCTCCGCGACGCCGGCGGCCGCCTTGGCCGCCGCCCAGTAGCGGATCGTGCCGTGAGCCATGCTCCCGACTCCTCTCAGTGGTGCGGCGTCCTATTGTGCGGCAACCGCCGCCGAGCCCCACTCCCCGATCCGGCGGAGCAGCTCGTCGCTCGCCGCGTGTTCCGCGTGCCCCATCCCGGGCTCCAGCCACAGCTCGGCACCGCCGTCCGCCGCCGCGGCCAGCATCCGCGGGTGGTCGACGGGGAAGTACGGGTCGCGGTCGCCGTGCACCACGAGCAGCGGGGTCGGCGCGATCAGCGGGACCGACTCGACCGGTGAGAGCGGGACCGGGTCCCAGTCGTACGGATGGATGCGGGTCCGCAGCCCGATCCGGCCCACCATCCGGCCCGAGCGGCGCGTCACGACCCAGTGGAGCCGCCGCATCGGGGCCGTCCCCCGGTAGAACCACCGCGCGGGCGCGCTGACCGCGACGACCGCGTCGGTGCGCGCTTCCGTGCGCCCCCTGTGCGACGCCGCGTGCCGCAGCACCACGGAACCACCCATCGAAAACCCGACCGTCACCACGCGCGCGTGCCCGAGCGAGCGCGCCCACTCGACGGCCGCCGCGAGATCCAGCACCTCCCGGTCGCCCACGGTCGACCGTCCGCCGGACCGTCCGTGCCCCCGGAACGAGAACGTGACCACGGCGCCACGCTGGGCGAACGCCCGCGCGGCCCGTCGTACGTGGGGCCGCTCCAGATCGCCGGTGAAGCCGTGCGCGAGCACGAACACCGGGCCGTCCGGGGGCCCGTCACCGGGTTCGTGGAAGGCGTCGACGGCGACTCCGTCCCGCGTACGCAGGACCACGCGCCGTGGTCGTTCAGTGATCGGCTGCACAGAAGATCCGCTCTCGTCATCTGCCGGACCCCAACTCATGTGGGCTATTCTGCTGGGCAGAGGACTCGGGCAATGCAGCCCCCGGGTCCTTTTGTGCTTTCAGGAGCGTTGTATACGAACGCTCCCCGGCAGCACGTTCCAGGCCCCGGGGCGCGGGGCCGACCAGCATCACCGCAGTACGAAGCAGTGCCGCAAACGTCCTCGCAGGGACCGAGGAGGAACCAGACGTTATGGGCGAGCGAACCGTGCACGAACGTATGACGACCCGGGCAGGTGGGGACCGATGAGCTCTCTGCTGCTCCTCACCAACGCCCTCCAGCCGTCGACGGAGGTGCTCCCCGCTCTCGGCCTGTTGCTGCACAACGTGCGAGTGGCACCCGCGGAGGGCCCCGCCCTCGTCGACACCCCGGGCGCCGATGTCATCCTCATCGACGGCCGCCGCGACCTCCCGCAGGTCCGCAGCCTCTGTCAGCTGCTCCGCTCCACCGGGCCCGGCTGTCCGCTGGTGCTCGTCGTGACCGAGGGCGGCCTCGCCGCGGTCACCGCCGACTGGGGCATCGACGACGTCCTCCTCGACACCGCCGGTCCGGCCGAGGTCGAGGCGCGCCTGCGCCTCGCGATGGGCCGCCAGCAGATCGTCGCCGACGACTCCCCCATGGAGATCCGCAACGGCGACCTGTCGGTCGACGAGGCGACGTACAGCGCGAAGCTCAAGGGCCGGGTCCTCGACCTGACCTTCAAGGAGTTCGAGCTCCTCAAGTACCTGGCGCAGCACCCGGGCCGGGTCTTCACCCGCGCCCAGCTGCTCCAGGAGGTCTGGGGCTACGACTACTTCGGTGGTACGCGGACCGTGGACGTGCACGTACGGCGGCTGCGGGCCAAGCTCGGCCCCGAGCACGAGTCGCTGATCGGCACCGTGCGCAACGTCGGCTACCGCTTCGTCACACCGGAGAAGCCGGAGAAGAGCGCCGACAAGAACACCACCAAGGCGGACAAGACGGAGAAGGCCGCCACCCCCAACACGGACGAAGCGGACAGCCCGGTCCGTGCGGGTGCCCGGGCCGTCACGGCGGAGCCCTAGGAAGGGCCATCACGCCCTGCCATCAGCAGGTCCATCCGCGTAGACTCCGCGCGTGGCCAAGGTGACTCGGGACGACGTTGCGCGACTGGCGGGTACTTCGACCGCCGTCGTGTCCTACGTGATCAACAACGGACCCCGGCCGGTCGCCCCGGCCACGCGCGAGCGCGTGCTCGCCGCGATCAAGGAACTGGGGTACCGGCCCGACCGGGTCGCCCAGGCGATGGCATCGCGGCGCACCGACCTCATAGGCATGATCGTGCCGGACGCGCGGCAGCCGTTCTTCGCGGAGATGGCGCACGCGGTGGAACAGGCGGCGTCCGAGCGCGGAAAGATGGTCCTCGTCGGCAACTCCGACTACGTCGGCGACCGCGAGGTGCACTATCTGCGCGCGTTCCTCGGCATGCGGGTCTCCGGCCTGATCCTCGTCTCGCACGGGTTCAACGACCTGGCGGCCGCCGAGATCGAGGCCTGGGACGCCCGCGTCGTCCTGCTGCACGAGCGCCCCGAGTCCATCGACGACGTCGCCGTCGTCACGGACGACGTCGGCGGCGCGCAGCTCGCCACCCGCCACCTCCTGGAGCACGGCAACGAGTACGTGGCGTGTCTCGGCGGCACCGCCGACACCCCGTCCGTCGGCGACCCGGTCTCCGACCACGTCGAGGGCTGGCGCCGCGCGATGCACGAGGCGGGCCGCTCCACGGAGGGCCGGCTCTTCGAGGCGCCGTACAACCGCTACGACGCGTACCAGGTGGCGCTCGGCCTGCTGGCCGGCCCGGACCGGCCGCCGGCCATCTTCTGCTCCACCGACGACCAGGCCATCGGCGTGCTGCGGGCCGCCCGCGAGCTGCGCATCGACGTGCCGGGCGAGCTGGCCGTGGCCGGGTTCGACGACGTGAAGGAGGCGGGGCTCACCGATCCGCCGCTGACCACCGTCGCCTCGGACCGCTCGGCGATGGCGCGGGCCGCGGTGGACCTGGTCCTCGACGACTCGCTGCGGGTGGCCGGGTCGCGGCGCGAGCGGCTGAAGCTGTTCCCGTCGCGGCTGGTCGTCCGCCAGTCCTGCGGCTGCGCCTGACGATCGGGCGCAGCCGCGGGACCGGGCCGCTCAGAACAGCAGGTTGTACTGGTTGAAGCCGGTGCCCAGGCTCTTGCGGGAGCCGAAGAGGTCGCTGGACGCCTTGTTGGTGCCGGGGTAGAGCCAGAGCGTGCCGCCCGAGTCGCGGGCCAGCACGTCGGCGATGCCGTCACCGGTCACGTCGCCGTTCGTCACGTACGAGGTGAAGTTCCAGCCCGTGCGCGCCTGGATGCGCGCCGCGAACGGGGTGTGCTCGACCTGCGTGCCCCGGTAGAGGTACAGGACCCCGGAGCCGTTGCGGACCAGCAGGTCGGCCTTGCCGTCGCCGGTCAGGTCGCCGCGGCCGAAGACCTTGACGCCCTTCCAGGACTTGTCGACGATCTTGACCTTGCCGTAGAACTCGCCGGTGCCCTTGCCCGGGTAGAGGTACGTCGAGCCGTCGGCGTCCACGGCGACCAGGTCGGGGCGCGAGTCGCCGGTCAGGTCGCCGGGGATCGCGTACGACGTGTAGCCGCCCCACACCGAGCCGATCTGCATCCACGCGAAGTCGCCCGCGGCGTGGTCGAAGTAGCTGCGGTACAGCTTGCCGTCGGCCTTGTCGCGGATGATCAGGTCCTGGTAGAAGTCGCGGTCCAGGTCGGCCTGGAGGGCCCAGCTGGTGCTCTGCCAGCCGTTGCCCTGGTAGGCGCGCTGCGCGAGCGAGGTGCCCTTGCTGTCCTGCTCGAACAGGCCGCCCGACGGCGTGCGCTCCAGGACGTCCGCGCGGCCGTCGAAGCTGAGGTCCGTGTCGTCGATGCGCGGCTGGGCCGCCCAGACGTACGAGGACACCTTGGTGAAGACCGGGTAGGCGCCCTTCGCGGTGCAGCCGGCCACACCCCACGAGACGATGCCGACGACCCGGCCGCCGACGACCACCGGGCCGCCCGAGTCGCCGTTGCAGGGGCTCGTGGTGCCTTCGTCGGTGCCGCTCGCCGGGGTGCCGGCGCAGAACATCGAGCCCTCGATGAACTCGTCCTTGCCGAGCACCGACTGCATCGCGCTGTTGCAGGTGGCGTCGGAGACCAGCGGCAGGGTCGCCTTGCGCAGGGTCGCCGAGAGGTCGGCGCCGTCGGCGCCCGAGGTCAGGCCCCAGCCGTAGACGGTGGCGGAGGTGCCGGCCTTGTAGGAGGTGGTGCCGTTGCTCTGGACCAGCTTCGTCCACTGCTGTTCCAGCGGGCGGTCGAGCGTCAGGACCGCGATGTCGTGCTGCACGGTCGCGTCGTCGTAGCGCGGGTGGTTCCACTGGCGCCAGACGCCCGCGACGGTGCCGTTCGTGTCGTCGAGCAGACCGGTGGCACCGGCCACGACGGCGCCGTTCTTCGCCCAGTCGAGACCGGCGACGCAGTGCGCGGCGGTGAGCACCTTGTTCGGGGCGACGAGGGTGCCGCCGCAGAAGTAACCGCTGCCGGCCGCCTCGTCGTAGTACGAGAGCTGGACCATCCACGGCGCCGACGACACGGTCGTCTCGGTGCCGCCGATGATGAACGGGGTCGCCTTGGGCGCCTTCGTCGCCGGCTTCGCCTGGGACCTGGCCGCCTCGACGACCCGCTCGCGCAGGACGGCGTCGGAGGCGGCGGGGGCCGGGTTCACGGCCTGGGCGGCACTCGCGTCCGGCAGCCCGGGCGGGGTGTCGGCCGCGGCGGCGGGCTCGGCCGCCACCAGGGCGCCGGCGCAGGACAGCGCCAGCGCGAGAGCGGCCGCGGGCAACGCCGTGACGGGGCGTCTCCAGCGGTCGCGCAGGGCAGGTATCACTCAGGACTCCTGATGTCGTGAAGATCGTGTGGTGATGCCCATCGGGCGCGGGGATCGTAGGCCCGCGAAGCCCCGTGCGGCGCCCTGTTCGCACCAGCCCGAAGAGTGTTGTCCCGGCCCCCTCCGGAATCTCACCCGGACGCAACCGGCCGTTTCCCGGTGCTGTCTTTATTTCGGGCAAACAGGGTTCTGCCGGGACTCTCAGGGCACGCTCAGGTGGCTCTCATGTACGCGCCACAGGCTGGGTGTCATGACCGAGAGCTTCCGCCGCGACGGCGAGTACCCGCAGGGCCAGCAGCAGTCCCCGTACTCCGAGAGCCCGCAGCAGAACCCCACCCCGTCCGCCCCCGTGGACGGCGCGTGGCCGCCCCCGC